>DASXEJ010000268.1 GCA_036490175.1 Pirellulales bacterium
CAGAGGACCAAAGCTGACCAAATCGTACTCACGCCCCGCATACGATGCAAGTTCGGTACTGCCAGGGCGGGCTGCACATGGACGTGGCAAGCAAAAGCAAAATCCTTGCCGTTATGGACGTTTCTTGGCACTTCCGGCTGACGCTTGCCGTTTGACAGCAGTAGAATAGCCGACGCTGGCGGACAGTTCGTTTCGCGGGCACATTCCCACCACTCCGCATGCCGAGGCGCAACGCCCGGCGGCCTACCGCGCGCAGTTCTCTGTCATGGCACTTGATCTGGTCGACACGCTAAGTCAGTTGGTCGCGATTCCCAGCGTGAATCCCATGGGGCGCGCCGTTTCCGGTCCGGAGTATTTCGAGTACCGCGTAACCGACTGGCTGCAGCAATTGTTCGAGCGGTGGTCGCTTCCATGGCAACGGCAGACAGTCGATACCAAGCGCGACAACATTATCGCGCGCTTCGACGGAGATCCTGCGCCGGCCGCTGGCGGAAAAGTCATTCTTTTCGAAGCCCACCAGGACACCGTGCCTGTCGACGGCATGACAATCGACCCTTGGCGGCCCACAGTCCGCGACGGCCGGCTTTACGGCCGCGGCTCGTGTGACATCAAGGGGGGTATGACTGCCATGCTCGGCGCCCTGGCACGACTGATGAGCGATGCCCCACGCCGACGGCCGACTGTCATCATGGCCTGTACGGTGAACGAAGAGCACGGTTACAGCGGCGCTTCGGCGCTAACCCGGCTGTGGACTTCGTCCAGCGCAGACTCGATCATCCCGCGCGTGCCCGATGCCGCGGTGATTGCCGAGCCCACGAATCTGGACGTCGTCGTCGCGCACAAGGGAGCGGTGCGCTGGCGATGCCACACGCATGGCCGCGCGGCGCACAGCTCGCAACCGCAGCTGGGCGACAACGCAATTTACAAAATGGCCCGCGTCGTGGCCGCGCTAGAAAGCTACGCCCGCGATGTGCCCGCCTCGCTCCCGGCGCACCCGCTGTGCGGGCGTGCCAGCCTGAGCGTGGGCGTAATCGGCGGCGGTCTGAGCGTAAACACCGTGCCGGCGCGGGCCACGATCGAAATCGATCGCCGCATCATCCCTGGCGAGGACGGCGAAGCGGCCTATCGGCAGGTGATCGATTACGTCGCGCATCGGACCGAGCTAGGAACATTTGTCGAGCACGAAAGACCGTACCTCGAAGGACGCTCTTTGAACGACGGACCCAACAAACAACTGGCCAGCCAGTTGGTCGCGGCCGCCCGCACCGTACATGGTCAGGCGGCCGAGATTGGCGTCCCCTTCGGCACGGATGCGGCCACGATCGCTGCGGCGGGCGTGCCGAGCGTGGTCTTCGGGCCTGGCTCGATCGCCCAGGCCCACACGGCCGACGAATGGCTGTCGCTGGACGAACTCTCGCAAGCCAGCGAGGTGCTGTATCGGTTCCTCTCAGAAACGATGAATGCAAAATGATAAATGATGGCTGATCCAGTCAGCGGCTCGGCGGCCTGGGCCCTGTTCCGCCGAGCACCATTCATCGTCCCGCATTCATCGCTCTGCGTTTCCTAGAACTGATCCAGGATGAAGTGATGACCCCAATGATATTTGCGGGTCATGGGGAATTCGTTGTGCCAGCGCTTGTTGTACACCGGCACCCGCATCTCTGGCGGATAGCGGTAGTACAGGCTCTCCGAGCTGCGGTAATAGTCCGCGCTCCAGAAGTTCTGCGGGTACCACACATACGGGTAGTGGTAGAAGCGGTCCCAATCCTGGGTGTTGTAGCTGCGGGCCCACTGCCGGCCGTACGCCTGCTCCTGGGCGTCGGCCGAGGTGGCCAGGGCGCAGCACAGTGCCAGCGCGCAGAGCACCGCTAGCAAACAGCGACGAATCATCGTGAATCCCCCCTCACCCACGACGAATGCCGGCTGGCTCGTAAGCGGAGCCTTTGTGTTGCCGGCACATGTGCCTGGGTTTGTATGAGTGACAATCGGCTGCCATTACAGGCCGCATTGAGGGAATATTCGCTAAAGCCGGTAAGGTCATCGATTTACAGCGAAGCCGGAAAAGCTCGGCAAACTTTGCGGGCGCGCAGGGCACTCGCAACGTGACGTCGGTCGCGCCGGCGACACACTTTCACCGCACTGTCCGCAGCTGCGCACGCTTGTCCATCGCGGGCGATCACCCACTGTATTCGGATCGAACGTGCACTTTGCCCAGCCTTATGAGAGGTCCAAGCTACCCGCCGCAAAGTGGCTTAGATAAAAGGCAGACTGTTGGACCCGCGGCGCAGGCATTGCCGGCGGCGCTGGCGAGGCGATGCTATTTACCGCCGTGCGGCCGATTCCGGGGCCGACTCTTCCTGGGGCATGCGCCCCTCGGCCAATTCCTGGTCCCATTCGTCCATCAACGGCCAATCGACGGCACACGTGCCAAAGTCGGCCATATGCAAGTAACCCTCCAGCCGGGCGATCGTTTGATCGAGCTGAGCATTGTTCTTGCGGAAGATCGGGCCGTGGCTGGGCAACAGCCATTCGACGTCGCTCGCACGAATGCGTTTTAGCGACTGGAGGAATGCCGGAATGTCGCTGCCGTGATGCGCATCGATGGCCCCCACGCAGCCGTCGCGATAAATGTTGTCGCCGCTGAAGAGCAGATTTCCCAGCCGGAACGAAAGCTGGCTGTCGGTATGCCCCGGGGTATGCCAGACCTCAAGCTTGAGCTTGCCGACTGGGATAACATCGCCATCGTCAACGAGTGCGTCCAGCTTCACCGGCGGCATCTCGAGATGGATGTCCTGGGCGTCGATGCGGGCGAACGTCTTGATCGGGTCGCCCGTCGCCAACGCGTCCGCGGCCAAATGGTGGCCGGTGACGGTCGTTTTCAGCAACTGCTTGACCTTGGCCAGTCCCTGGATGTGATCCACGTCGGCGTGGGTAGCAATAACGGTTTTGCAGTTCGACAACGGGAAATCGAGCTGGCGGATGATTTCCACGATCTCGTCGACCGTTTCGTCGAAACCGACATCGATCAGCAGCCACTCGCCCTCGTCGTAGACCAGATAAACGTTGCACCCCAGGCGCGCACCGGCCTGGTAGTTCATCTCGATGACATGGGGAAAAACGGGCTTCCGTTCTAACATCGCTTGGTTCCTTTGGTCGCCAGGCACAGCCGGCAGGTAGGCCTAAGGCAATCGCACCCGATTTTAGCAAGCTGGCCGAAAAGCTCCAGGACACTCGCCGTGCGGCCCGCAGTAGTGCGCGGGAATTCCACGGGAAATGTCATGCGGCCGGCCCGCTTTTGTGCCGAATTCGCTCAACCGCCGTTGATGATCGCGGCCAGCCCCTCGCGATAAGAGGGATAGGCCAGCTGCACGCGCAACTCGCGAACCAGCCGGGCATTGCTGACCCGTTTGTCGCTTGTGGCCCGTACTGCCGAGGGAAGCGTCGCGTCCGGAGACAGGAAGCGGGGCTTTGGCGCGTCGAGTAACCGCGCTAGCTCGGCATAGTACTCGCGGCGGTTGATGGGGCAGCCGTCCGAAACCAGGTAGTAACGGTGTCCATGTAGGGCTTGCTCAGCGGCGAGGACGACGCTGGCCGCATCGTCGACGTGAATCAGATTGAGCCACCCCTTTGCCGGCGCGGCGATCGTCCGGCCCGCCTCGAGCGCGTCCCGGCTGGGAATCCGACCAGGACCGTAAATACCTGCCATTCGCAGAATGATCGAATCGGCACCGCGTGGATGCGCGAGCAATGCCTCCTCAGCAGCCAGGCATGCCTTGCCCCCCGTACGATCCGGAAAGCACGGTGTATGCTCGTCGATCCACTCGCCCCCCCGGTCGCCGTAGACGCCCGTCGAACTTACATAGATCACCCGTCCGGTGCCTGACGGCAGTGCATTCAAGACATTGACCAGCCCACGCAGGTAGACCTCTTCGATGCCGCGGGATTGCGTGCGATCGTAGCCGACAGCGTACAGTACTGTGGCCGCCGCGGGCACGCTCGTTAGCGTTTCCAATCGCATGACGTCGGCCACGATCGGCCGAATGCCGGCCTGCGCGAATTCCTCCCCATGCTTGCGCGAACGTGTGATCGCGTAGACCTCGTGACTCGCCGCTCGCCACCGCTCGGCGACACGCCGCCCTAAATAGCCACAGCCTACGACCAGCTTCGGTCCCGCGTGGGCGCGCGGCGGTAGCGGCCGCAACGTATCCCGATGCTGTTCTTGGTGGTTGTCAGCCATAATCTTCTTCAATCATCCAATCCAGTTGGCGTCGTTGTTGCGCCGCCAGATTCGAGATAGCCTGCAAGCAGAATCTGCGCGGCAAGTTTGTCGAGCCGTGCCTTGCGCTGTTTCTTTGTCATTTCGGCCGCGCCCAAGAACTGTTGGGCTTCGGCGGTGGTAAAGCGCTCGTCAAAAAACTCAACGGGCAAGCCCGTGATCTCCGAGAGCCACTGGCCAAATTTCCTCGCCTCGCGCGATTTCTGACTTTCGCGCCCGTCGACGTGTATCGGCAACCCTACCACGACAAGCGTAACACGCTCTTCGGTTAGCAGTCGACGCAGATACTCTGCATCGGCCTGCGGACTGCGCCGGGTGTAGTTATCGAAGGGACTGGCCAGCGTCCGCCGGGCATCGGAAATCGCAATCCCTAGGCGCACAGTACCGTAATCGATGCCGGCAACGCGGCCCGGCACGGCGTCGGATGATGGTCTGGTTGCTGTCACAGAAATGGAGAGTTAGATAGCTGCGCGATCGTAGCGGCACAGCCCAATTATAGGTGTACGTTCCAGCCGCGTTGGGCCAATTCCTTGACCACCTGGCGCAGGGATTCCTCATCGCGGCGGTTGGCCACCAATGTGGCGTCGGGTGTGTGAACGATGATCAAATCCTCGACCCCCACGGTCACGATCAAGTGGTCGTTAGGACCGCCGCCATAGACGATCGACCCCTTGGTATTCAGGCCCAGATGCCGGCCGACGACCGTGTTGCCCTGTGGATCCTGGCCGCGCTGGCGCGACAGGGCTTGCCAACTCCCCAAGTCGTCCCAATCAAACGGAGCTTCGATCAACACCACATCGTCAGCGTGCTCCATAACGGCGAAGTCGATGGAAATCCCTCGAATCGCCGCAAAGTCGCGCGCGAAGATTTCCGTGAACTTCGGCGTGCCAAAAGCCGCTGCGATCGTCCGCAAGTGCGCCATCATCTCGGGCTGATGCTGCGCGAGCGCATCGACAATGGTCGCCGCGCGCCACACGAAAATGCCCGAGTTCCAATAGAAGTTACCCGAATCGACATATTGCCGAGCCACGTCGGCCTGAGGCTTCTCGCGAAAGCGCGACACACGATAGGCGGAACAAGGAGCGTTCTTTGCCGCGGCACTCGGTCCCATGTCCAACGGCGCGCCGCGCTCGAGATATCCAAAACTTTCGGCGGGATACGAAGGACGAATGCCAAACGTCACCAGCCGGTTGGGCGCATTTTCGACGAGCGCAACCGCTTGCCTGACCGCATTCTGAAACGCCGCCGCGTCGCGGATCACATGATCGGCCGGCAACACCAGCATCGTGCCCTGGGGATCGTGCTGCGCTATGAGCAGGGCCGCCAGCCCGATGCACGGCGCCGTGTCGCGCTTGCAGGGTTCGGCCAGCACCGCCGCTGAGGGCAATTCTGGCAACTGCTCGCGCACCGCGTCGGCCAGTACCGCCGAGGTCGCAATCAAGCGCCGTTCGGGCGGCACCAGATCTCCCAGCCGATCGAGCGTCGCCTGCAACAACGACCGATCACCCAGTAGCTTTAACATCTGTTTCGGCGTTGCTTCACGGCTAACGGGCCAAAACCGTGTACCAGACCCACCAGCCATTACCAGGGCGTGCAACATCGAGCTGTCTCACTGAGGAATTAAAAACCGCCCACGACATCCAAAGTCGCAGTTCAAATTCACGGGCACATCCATGGTCGCAATCACTGAAAATAACGGTCCGCCGTGATGGTCAATCCGGGTTTGACCTTCTCTACCGCTTCGACCGCGTCGAGGGCAAACAGCGGACTGATCTCGATCTTAACGCCATCAGCGACCGTCGCCCCCGCGTCGCACAACCACTGGCGGTGCAGCTTCATCATCTGCGCTCGCACAGTTTCCGGTGAATCGCGATCCGCGCCGGGACCGTTCTTCAGCGGCGCGAACACAGCCTGCTCGTCCACCTCGACGACCAACGACTGCTCGGCCGCCGGTAGCAGGTCGAAAATGAACTGCTCGAACTTGATCGCGTTCGGCTTGTCGGGCTCCACCGACCGGCCGCCTTCGTCGACATACGGCACTTTCTTGTGGGCAAAATGGAACGGCAACTGGCCGCCGCCGGTGCTCATTCGCGCGAGAAACGCCACGTCGAACATATGCACCGCGATATTGCCGGCCCACAACTTGAGCGAGCCGTCGGGCTGGCGGAGTTCGGCCACTTCGTCTGGCAGATCGCTGTATTCGATGATCTGCACCTTGCCATCGACCGTCGCCACATTCCCGACACGATCAAGCGGTTGTTGCTTGGCTACTACTTGTGTCGAGACCTCGGCTTTGGCCTCCAGATGGTGGCCGATCAACAGCGGGTCGCAGACGACGACTAGTGGATTGTCGACCTGATAATAAAAGAGTTGCTCCAGCCCGCGGCGATGCATGTCGGCCAGCAGGCCTCCACGGTCAAGTGCCCGCAACATACCACCATGCCCATCGGGGCTTTCAAAGAGACTCCCGCGCTCGGCCAGCAGCAATCGCCCGGTTTGTGCGTCGACTGCCGGCATCGAACCCTGGCAAAATACCACGACATCTTTTTGCGGCATCCCAAAACGGTTGTGCTTTTCGAGGGCCGCGATCGTTTCCTCGTGGGTCGCCGGACTGGTCATTACGTACAACGGAACGTCGACGCCGAAGCGGTGCCGGATAGCTTGCACTTTTTCGAAATGAATCTGAAAGAGCGAGGCTTGCGACAAGGGTCCGATCGGGTACAGCCCCTTGGGGTGATCGAAGCCCAGCCGGGTCCCCTGCCCTCCCGCCACGAGCACGACGCCAATTTTTCCTGCGCGCAGGGCCGCCTTGCCGCGCTCGATGGCGCGCGTCGTTTCGGGCCCCGGCGTCTGGTCGGCCAGTCGAATGGCCGGCGGCGGCTCGGCCCGCCGGGCCCGGTCGGAGTGATCCTGCGAGGCTGGCCGCGCCGCGCTGCGGGCCTGCGCGACGAGTTCGGCGATTTGTGCAAAATCGATTCCGTCGATCTGCCGCACGAGTTCGGCGCGTTCTGCTTGATTCAGGTCGTCCCAAAAGCGCAGCAAGTGCCCCTGTCCGATAGGACGCAGCCGCGCGAGCAGTTCCTCTTTGCCAGGTGTGTTCATTCGTGCTTCGTCAGCAAGATCGCAATTTTTTCATTGAAACTGGGTGATCGACGCCCGACACTAAGTCAACGGAATACGTAGTCCATCGTAGGCTAGCTGCATGCCAGACGGCAAAAGGGCATTCGTGGCCTCGTGCTCCAAGTCGTGAGAGAGGTGCGTGAAGTAGGTTTGCTTCGGTTGCAGTCGTTGTGCCACGGCCACGGCCTCGTCAAAGCCAAAATGGGTGGCATGCGGCTTCGGGCGCAGGCAGTCCAGGATCAAAACGTCGAGCCCCGCGAGCAACGGCCAGCTGGCTTCGGGGATTTTGTTCGTGTCGGTGCAGTAGGCCACATTGCCGAAGCGGAAGCCCAGCACCTCGAATCGGCCGTGCAATAGGCGAATCGGCACCACTCGTACACCCAGCAGATCAAAAGGCTCGGTCGTAATGCGACGGATTTCGAGCAGCGGAATGCCGCCGGGGTGCGGGGCTCCTTCGGCCGCAAACGCGTAGTCGAAGGATTTGCGGATCCGCGATTCGACCGCTTCTTCGCAATACAGCGGCAGTCTGTGCCCCAAGTAATAGGGAAACAGCCGCACGTCATCCAGCCCAAACAGGTGATCCGCATGCTCGTGCGTATAGAGCACCGAGTGGACCAGACCGAGTCCTTCGCGCAACAGCTGAGTCCGTAGGTCCGTCGGCGTATCGACAAGCAATATCCCTTCGGGCAATCCGAGCGCCAGGCCGCAACGCGTGCGTTTGTTTCTCGGATCCGAACTGCGACAGGTATCGCAGCCGCATCCGACAACCGGCACACCCACGGACGTACCGGTACCCAGAAAGACCAACTCGCCAGAAATATCAGTCGTTGTCGGAATGTGTGCGACGGGCATGGGCGGATTCTACGAGACTTGGGGGAACCTCGGCAAATGGTATCGGCCACAGGACGGATAAGGCGACCTCACGGATTTTTTCGCGCGGCCGATTCAGGGGCAGCCCGGAATGTGATACGCTGACGGCACCGGCATGAAGAAAAATGCCAAAAACTTCAGGCATGTTGAACCAGGATCTGAGGAAATTGCCATGACAGTCGAAGTTCGTGAAGAGTCGGCCGCCAAAGCTCTCGTCGTGCGCATCAGCGGAAAGCTCAGCAAGGCCGATTACGAAAAATTCGTGCCCGAAGTCGAGCGACTGATCAAGGCGAACGGCAAGATCCGCATTCTACTCGAATTGCACGATTTCCACGGTTGGGACGTCTCGGCCTTGTGGGAAGACATCAAGTTCGATGTAAAGCATTTCCGCGACATCGAACGATTGGCAATTGTCGGCGAGACGAAATGGGAACAAGGAATGGCGGCATTCTGTAAGCCGTTCACCTCGGCCACGATCATGTATTTCGATCACACCAAGATCGCAGACGCCAAGGCCTGGCTCGAATCCGCATAACGATCAGCCGAATCCACATGCGCGAGGATGTGGCCGGTAGTCGGGTGCCATGCCCACGCGTCGAGCGTGGGCATGCAAAGTGCGCTCAGTCGTACACCATACCTACGTAGCGACCGCTCCCACGGCGCGACAAAGTCGGAACCAACCTCTAGTACCCGGCTGCCTTACCCACAGCCTGCCGGGTGTCGGCCGCGCCCTCGAGCACTTCGCCGCGGACGTAAATCGTGTGCGCATCTCCCTGCTCGCGCGGTTTGGCCACAACGACATGCCCGAGCGCGCGAAGCTCGCGCACCAAGGGCTGATTGTTCGGCTCGTCCGCCAATTCGAACGTGACGCGCTCGGGCAGCCATTGGTGGTGCAGACGCGGGGCGTCGACCGCCGCCTGCACATCCATCTGGAAATCGAGTGCATTCAATAGCACGCAAAGTACGGTGTTGGGAATCGTGCGACCGCCGGGCGATCCGGTTACTAGCCGCAGCCGGCCTTCGCGCGCGACGATCGTCGGCGATTGCGAGCTGAGCATCCGCTTCCCTGGCGCGATCACGTTGGCCGGCGTGCCGATCGCTCCACGGCGATCCGTGTGCCCCGGCCGCGCGTTGAAGTCGGTCATCTCGTTGTTCAAGAGAAAGCCCGCGCCACGGACGACGATTCTCGCGCCGAAGCTCTCCTGCAGCGTGTAGGTGTTGGCAACCGCCATCCGCTGCGCGTCGACGATCGAAAAATGGGTTGTACTCTCTCCCTCGACAGTGAGCGATAATTCGGGCGCTAGCGCGGCGCTCGGAGTAGCGTGATTCAGGTCGATACCGGCTGCCAGCTGGCGCGCGTAGTCCTTGCTCGTCAGCCTCGTCGGTATATTGACAAAGTCGGCATCCCCCAGATACCGCGCGCGATCGCAATACGCCCGCCGCATGGCTTCGATCATCAGATGTACGGTGCGTGGCGCGAAACGGTCCTGCGATGGAAGATCGAAGTTTTCCAAGATATTGAGCATCTCGACCAGGCAAATGCCGCCGGAACTGGGCGGCGGCGGACCGAAAACGTCGAATCCGCGATAGGTGCCATGAATCGGCGTGCGGGCCTTGGCCTCGTAGGTGGCCAGGTCGGCGGCCGAGATCAAGCCGCCGCCGGCGCGCATCTCGGCCACGATCTGATCGGCCACGACGCCGCGATAAAACGCGTCGGCCCCTTCGGCGGCAATCAATCGCAACGTGGCAGCCAACTCGGCCTGCACCAATCGGTCGCCGGCTTGCCACGCTGTGCCATCGGGCTTGCTGAACACGTGGCGAAACTCGGTGCTGGTCGTCGGTTTGGCGGCGGTCTTTGTCAGTTCCTCGGCGATATTGCGATCAATGGCAAAGCCATCGGCGGCCAACGCAATGGCCGGTGCCACGAGGTCTCGCCATGGAAGCTTCCCCCAGCGGCGATGTGCCAACTCGAGCCCGCGCAGCGTGCCGGGCACGCCTACTGCCTTGTGCGTATAGGGGGCCCTATCAGCGACGAACATATCTGGCGTGGCGGCAGCCGGCGCCGTCTCGCGATAGTCGATGCAGACCGGTTGCTCCCCCGCACCGGGCCAAACCAGCATGAAGCCGCCGCCCCCAATATTGCCGGCCTCGGGGTAAGTGACCGCCAGTGCCAAGGCCACAGCCACTGACGCATCGACCGCATTGCCACCGCGTTCGAGTACGACCCGCCCCACGTCACTCGCTTCCGGCGAGACCGAAACGACCATGCCGTTCCGGGCAACCACGGGTTGCGCCGGCTGGCCCGGATCGCGTGCGTGCGCGTAACACGCCAAGAACATTGAAAGCAAAATGGCGCATGTCAGGCACGCGCCCCGCCGTCGTGATCTGTGGGCCGTAACCATAAGAACGTGACGCATGGGAGAGTCGCCTGAGCGCATGGTCTCAATGCCGGCGGATAGCATCGTTCGCCTTGCCGTAGCCATCGCGATCCACGATTCCCTAAAATGTGTTACCGCAAAGGACGCAGGTCGGTTACCAAATGGTATCGCTCAAAACGCCGCATCACCACGTAACGTACTCGCTGCTGGCGATCCCCCTGCTGATCGCCGTGGTGGCGCTCGTGTATGTGCCGGGCGTGAGGGCTCCCTTTATTTTCGACGATAAATTATCGATCATCGACAATGCCTCGATAGAACACATCTGGCCGCTTATCGGAGACGAGGACCGCCCCGGCCCCCTGGCCCCACCGCGGGATATTAGCACCGCCGGCCGCCCCTTGGTAAACCTGTCCTTCGCCGTCAACTACCACTTCGGCGGGCTCGATCCGACGGGGTATCACTTCGCGAACATTGTAATCCACGCGCTATCGGCCATGTTGCTGTGGGCCATCCTGCGGCGAACGCTACGGCTGGAATTCTTTGCCGATCGATTCGCCGGCGCGGCCGAGCCACTGGCGCTGGGCGCGGCGGTGCTGTGGGCCGTCCACCCCCTGGTCACCGAAGCAGTCGAATATATCACCCAGCGCACCGAGCTAATGCTGGGCTTTTTCTACTTGGCGACGTTATACGCCGCATTGCGGTTTTGGGAGTCGCCAAGTCGCGGCGAACGACGAGTATGGCTCGCCGTCGCAACCGTGGCCTGCCTGCTGGGCATGGCGTGCAAAGAGGTCATGGTCACTGCGCCGCTGGTGATATGGCTCTTCGAGCGCACTTTTATCGCGGGGTCGTTCCGACGCGCGCTCGAAGACTCTTGGCCGCTCTATTTTGGTTTGGGTGCGGGCTGGTGTTTGCTCGTCGCCTTGAACTTGCACGGGCCGAGAGCCGAGTCGGCCGGGTTCCATCTTGGTGTGTCGGCCTACGCCTGGTGGCTGACGCAGACCAGGGTGCTTTGCTACTATTTCCAGCTCATATTTTGGCCCTGGCCATTGGTGATTCACTACGAGCTTCCCTACCTGGATTCGGTTCAGGCGGCGTGGCCGTGGGTGGTGATTGCCGGCGCATTCATCGTCGCAACGGCCGCCTTGGTGTGGCGTCGCACAGCGACGGGATTTGTCGGCGCCTGGGTGCTATTGATTCTCTCCCCGACGCTGGTAGTGCCGATCGTGACCGAAGTGGCCGCCGAGCGGCGCATGTATTTGCCCTTGGCCGCGATCATGGCCTGGCTGCTAGCCTGTGTGTATCTGTTATTACAAAGAGCGCAAAAGTCGTTGTGGTCCGCGGAAGACGATGCCGCATTTCGCTGGCAATGGGCCGCGGTTCTAGCCATCGTCGTCGTGCTCTGCGCCGTACCGCTGGGCTGGGTCAGCGCGCAGCGCGTCATGGTTTATAACGACGCCGTCGGATTATGGCAGGACGCCGCCCTCTATCAGCCCGACGATGCGCGTGTGCAAAATAATCTCGGCGTCGAGTTAGTGAATGCCGATCGGCCCGACGAGGCACTTCCGCACTACGAGCGTGCCTTGCAACTCAAGCCCGACTACGTCGAGGCCCAAAGCAACATCGGTGTGGCACTAGTCAAGCTCGATCGGCCGGAACAAGCCACGATTGAATTCGAAAAGGCGCTGGCACTAGACCCACGATTTGCGGATGCGCACATCAATCTGGGCCACCTGCTCGCTCAAGAGGGACATCCGCAGGATGCCATCGCGCACTACCGGCAGGCCCTGGAGCGCAAGCCACGCGTGGCCGAGGTGCATGCCAATCTCGGGCATGCGCTGGCAGGGTTGGGTGAATCTCAACCGGCGATCAAGGCACTCGCCGAAGCCGTCCGGCTCGATCCAGATTTTGCCGAGGCGCATCTGAATCTTGGTGCCGAGTTGGCCAAGAGCGGTCAACCGGATGAAGCCGCCAGGCATTACGCCGAGGCCCTCCGCGCCCGGCCCGATTTCGTCGAAGCGCATAATAACTGGGGCGTGCTGCAGAGCGGTCGCGGCGAGACCGAAGAGGCAATCAAACATTTCCAGCAAGCCCTGCAACTGCGCCCCGACTATGCCGAAGCACACAGCAACCTGGGCATCGCCCTGTTCGCCGCCGATCGAACCGCCGCAGGGCTTGAACAGTTCGAAGCGGCCGCGCAGCTCAAGCCCGAACCGACGGCTTTTGCCAACCTGGCCACGGCCTATGCCCAGTTGGGCCGCTCGGAAGATGCCATCGCCAGCGCCCAAAAAGCCGCCAACATGGCCCGCGCCCAGGGACAATTTTCGCTGGCCGCGCAGATGGACGACTGGTTGCGAGACTACCGCCGGCGTTTGTCGCCACGGTAGACATCGCTGGCGCGCGCATCGGTCAACATGCGCGAACGCCTTGGAGCGCATCTGTCGGCCCGCGTGTCGTTGATACGAAGACGCCGCGCGTTGCCATGGGCCTTGTGGCCCGCCTAATTGCGCGATCCGGCACCGCCGTTATTCTGCGATGCTCCGCTTTTGCAAACTATATTTTCGTTACGGCATCCGCTCGATCGGGTTCTCGCATTTTCCACCGGGGTAGAGAGAAAAAAGATGGCTCATCTCGCAGAAATTAACGACATCGAAAACCCGTTTCGCTCTGGTGCCGCTTCGTTGCCGGTCGAGTCGTTACCTGTCGAGGCGCCGGTGGCCCTTCCCGCGTCCGTCATCGAAGAGTTGCGGGCCTTCGTCGGCCCCAGCGCTGACTACTACCTGAAGGCATGGGACGGGCGTCTGCGCAATGCTGCGTCCGAAATCCGCATCAACTGGGCCGCATTTTTGTTTCCCACCTTCTGGTTCTCTTATCGCAAGCTGTATCGCCAGGCTGTGCTCGTGTATATGGCCAACCTGGCCATTTCATCGATCGCGATCGTAGTGTTTATGGGCATCCTGGGAACGCAACGAACTCCGCTGGCGATCGGTCGGCTGGCGATTGGCTTCATTTGTGGTCGATACGCCAACGCGTGGTACCTGTCCCGGGCTTTACGCGCGATCTCGAAAGCCCAGGATCAAGGCCACGATCATGACGAGCGAATGTTGGTACTTGCGCGCCGGGGCGGCACGAACATTCTGGCGGTATTCGGCATGTTTCTGCCGTTCCTCGCGTGGCTCTTCGTCGTTTGCATCGCGGTGGTCGTGATCACGGTCGGACGCTGAGATAAAACGGTCCTCATTTCAACCAGCCGCGTAGCCAGGTCCAGAAACGATTCTTGGCTGCCACGGCTGGCGGATTGGGCTCGACCACCGGCGCCGCGTTTGTGATCTCATTGCTCGGGCTAATGACGCCGATCGTGACTTCGCCATCAGTGTAATAGCGGTCTCCCCCGCCGTTGCGCCCGTTAAGGGTGGGTCCCACTCCGGTGACCTGGAACGTACGCTGCAACTCGTGGGCGTTGGCGAGACTTTCGAGTACATGATCGCGCTCGGCGTCGACGTCCGGATCGATGTGGTGCGTGACCTGACCCGTGCGATGGCTGATTCCCACGCTCCGATCGAACGTGCCGGCCCCCAGCCAAATCGGCCGCCCGTCGTCGCTCGTCTGGTCACTTAGCCAGAACCGCACATGATGGCGTTCCTTGGCACTTTTGCCCACCAACTGCTCGAAAGCCAAATCCTGCTTGCGGCCCCACACGTACAGGCTGCTGACCGGGGCATCCTCGTATTTTCGATCCAGCACCACGCTCTCGGCGATATGCATGCTCGAGCGCATCGTGATCGCGTCGGCCGGATGCCAGCCGGCAGCGATCACGGCTCGTACCACTTCCTCTTTTGTTCCGACCAAACCGACGTTCAGCGGATCGCCCGGAATGCCGGTGTGCGTGTGCGTGATCTTGGGAGCATCTGCCAGGTTGGGCTGATGCTCGTAATGCTGCCACGCCAGCGGCACCAGCAAATACGCGATCAGCAAGTACAACCCCAGGACCAACGAGAACCGCACCGCATAGCGCCGCATCCGCCGCGGCGCCGGCTTCACGGCGTCGCTAGCGGTTGGTGTCACGGTTGAATTGGTTAGGTCCATCGTGCCGTTTTACCGCCGCTCTACCGGGGAAGAATCGCGCTTGCCAATTGGCCAAGTATAGCACCGCAGAAGGCATCACTGGCTGACGAGGACTACCCCTCTAGTTCCAGACGTCCCGCGGCAGATAGCGTCAATTAAGAATGAATGAATCGCAAGCAAAAACGCGACTTGCGCGCTGCATGCCAGGATCTTGGTTTTGCCGCGCGCAGTTGATTCGGGGCGCCGCGCGCTCCTTGACCATCGGCGCAGGCCGCACCTATAATCCGCGGTTTGCATGCCTCGCACGCCCCACGTTCCGGCCGGCGTTTCCTCCCTCAGCGATAGAGCGAGCGATGAAGATTCACGAGTTTCAAGCGAAAGAGATTCTCCGCAAGGCCGGCGTCGCCGTGCCCCGCGGCATCGTGGCGAAAACCGCAGCCGAAGCCGCCGAAGCGTTTCGCACGCTGGGCGGGTCACTGGCCGTGGTCAAGGCCCAAATCCATGCCGGCGGACGTGGCAAGGGAACGATCAAAGACAATGCCAAGCAGCACGGTGTCGAACTGGTGCGCAGCGCCGACGATGCGGCCCGCGTGGCGGGCAACCTGATTGGCCACGCGCTGGAGACGATCCAAACCGGCCCGGCCGGCCAGACCGTCCGCCAGGTATTGGTCGAAGAAGGCTGCGACATCGCCCGCGAGTTGTACTTGGGTATCGTCGTTGATCGCGCGGCGGCGGGTCCGGTGCTGATGGTCTCGCAAGAAGGGGGCATGAACATCGAAGACGTCGCGGCCAAGACGCCCGAGCTGATCTATCACGAACGCTTCAGCCCCACGGCCGGTCTGGAAAGCTACCAGGCCCGCAAGCTGGCGGCCAAGCTAGGGCTGAAGGGAGCCAGCGTCGCCTCGGCAGAGAAGTTCATGAAGGGGCTTTGCCGCGTATTCGTGCAGAGTGATTGCAGCCTGGCCGAGATCAATCCACTGGTTGTCACCAGCGCCGGCGACCTATTGGCGCTCGACGCCAAGATGACCTTCGACGATAACGCCATGTTCCGCCATAAGGATCTGGCCGAATACCGCGACATGTCCGAGGAAGAGCCGGCCGAAGTTCGCGCCGCCACCGCGGGACTCAGCTATGTCAAGCTCGAAGGCAATATCGGCTGCCTCGTCAATGGCGCCGGGTTGGCCATGAGCACCATGGATCTGATCAAGCTGCACGGCGGTTCGCCGGCCAATTTTCTCGATGTCGGCGGTGGGGCGAATGTCGATCAAGTGACCGAGGCCTTCCGCATCCTGCTTTCGGACAAGAACGTCAAGGCCGTGCTCGTGAACATCTTCGGCGGGATCATGCGTTGCACCACCATCGCCAACGCCGTCGTGGCCGCCTACAAGACCGTGGGATTCAACGTGCCGCTCGTCGTGCGCCTGGAAGGGACCGAAGTCGACGAAGGGCGCAAAATCCTCGCCACCAGCGGCGCAAGCATCATCAGCGCCGAGGGCCTGACCGACGCTGCCAAAAAGGTCGTGGCGGCCGCTGTTGCCTAATCAAATCGGCGTCGTCCGTCTCCCGCTCCAAAATGCCAACAGAAATTCTGCCCGCACTGTAATACGAGTCGAACATGAGTATTCTGATCAATAAGAACACCCGCGTCCTTTGTCAGGGTATCACGGGTAAAGTCGGGCAATTTCACACCAAGGGATGCCTCGACTACGGGACCAAGATGGTGGGGGGCGTCACGCCGGGCAAAGGGGGCGAGTCGATACTGGGTCTCCCGGTGTTCGACACTGTAGTCGAAGCGGTGCAGCAAACCGGCGCCGATGCCACGATGATCTTCGTCCCCCCCGCCTTCACCGCCGATGCCATCCTGGAAGCGATCGACGCGGGCATCAAAACCGTGATCGCGATTACCGAGGGCGTACCAGTGATCGACATGGTGCGTGTCTACGATGTCGCGCGGCACAGCAAGTCGGAGCTCGTCGGTCCGAACTGCCCCGGTGTGATCACGCCCGAAGAGTGCAAGATCGGCATTATGCCGGGTCACATTCATCGCAAAGGGCCTGTCGGCTTGATGAGCCGATCGGGCACGCTGACCTACGAAGCCGCCTGGCAATTGACAGGTCTCGGACTGGGCCAATCGACGTGCGTTGGACTGGGTGGCGATCCGATCGTGGGCACATCGTTCATCGACGTGCTGCGGCTGTTCGAGGCCGATCCTGCCACCGAAGCGATCCTGATGATGGGCGAAATCGGCGGCACGGCCGAGGAAGAGGCCGCGGCTTTCGTTCGCGAGCACGTCACCAAGCCCGTGGCCGCGTTCATCGCCGGCCGTGCCGCGCCTCCTGGAAAGCGGATGGGACACGCCGGGGCGATCATCTCGGGTGGCAAGGGAACGGCCACTGAAAAGATCGCCGCGCTGGAAGCCGCCGGCATCGAAGTGGCGCAAAGCCCGGCCGACATGGGCACTGCCATGCAACGCGCCATCGCCCGCAAGAAGCGCTAGACGGCACGCTGCTCCTGTTCTGTCCCCCGCATGTGTGCGTCCGCGCCCTCGATTCGTACACAGCACTCGCGTGCGGCGATGCCAGTACGTGCGCGCGATTTCGATCACCCGCGCCACAGCGGCACTCGTCCGCAGAGTCAGAATAGGTAGAATAACAAGTTCGCCATGCGTGCATCCGCTTGTTGTTCACGGAAGGAACCCCCGCGTGGAATTCCGCCTGCAGAGCCCCTTTCAACCGGCCGGTGATCAGCCGCAAGCCATTGCCACGCTGACCGAGGGCTTGCGCGCGCAACGCAAGCAGCAAGTGCTGATGGGAGTGACCGGCTCGGGCAAGACGTTCACCATGGCGAACGTTATCCAGAACATCCAAAAGCCAACGTTGGTGCTATCGCATAACAAGACCTTGGCCGCACAGCTGTACGGCGAGTTCAAAGATTTCTTCCCTTATAACGCCGTCCATTATTTCGTCAGCTATTACGATTATTATCAGCCCGAGGCCTACATCCCGCAGCGCGATATTTACATCGAGAAAGACGCCTCGATCAATCAAGAGATCGACCGGCTGCGGTTGGCCTCGACCAGCGCGCTGGTCAGCCGGCGCGATGTGATCATCGTGGCCAGCATCTCGTGCATCTATGGCTTGGGATCGCCCGAGGATTATCGGGCCATGGTCATCGGCATGCGGCGCGGTCAAGAGACCGACCGCGACGAGCTATTGCGCAAGCTGGTCGACGTGCAATACGAGCGCAACGACGTGGAGTTCGCTCGGGCTAAATTCCGCGTTCGCGGTGATTGCGTCGAGCTGTGGCCGTCTTACGAAGAGTACGCTCTTCGCATCGAGTTCTGGGGGGACGAGATCGAGAAGCTCTCGATCATCAATCCCACCAGCGGCGAAGTCATATCGGTCGAGGAAGAACTATACGTCTATCCGGCCAAGCACTTCGTCCTGCCCGAAGAGCGAATCGAGTCGGCCGTGCAGGCTATACGGGAAGAACTCGATCAGCGTCTGACCCAGCTGCGCGATAATGGCAAGCTGCTCGAGGCACAGCGTTTAAATGCCCGGACGCGGTTCGATATCGAAATGCTGCTGGAGGTGGGCTACTGTCCGGGCATCGAGAACTACAGCCGGCCGCTGTCGGGCCGTCCGGCCGGCTCAACCCCTGATACGTTGTTCAACTATTTTCCCGACGACTTCATGATGTTCATCGACGAGTCGCATGCCACGGTGCCGCAGATTCGTGGCATGTTCGCCGGCGATTTCAGCCGTAAATCGACATTAGTCGAGCATGGTTTCCGGCTTCCCAGCGCACTCGATAATCGTCCGCTACGATTCGATGAATGGGAGAAGAGAGTCCGCGAGGTCATCTATGTCTCGGCCACGCCTGGTCCGTACGAATTGGGGCAGACCGGTGGCGAAGTCGTCGAACAGGTGATTCGGCCGACCGGCCTGTTGGACCCGGTGATCGAAGTCAGCCCTGCCCGCGGCCAGGTGCCGCATTTGCTGGGGCAAATACGCGAGCGAGCGGCCGTGGGCGAGCGCGTGCTGGTCACCACGCTCACCAAGCGACTGGCCGAGGACCTGTCGTACTATCTCACCGAGCAAGGCGTGAAGTGCAAGTGGCTGCACAGCGAGCTGGATGCCTTCGAGCGAGTCGAACATCTGCGCGAGCTGCGTGAAGGGCGCTTCGAGGCACTGGTGGGCGTGAACCTGCTGCGCGAAGGGCTCGATCTGCCCGAGGTCTCGATGGTAGCGATTCTCGACGCCGACAAGGAGGGTTTTCTGCGCAGCGAAACCTCGCTAATGCAGACCATCGGCCGCGCGGCCCGCAATGTAAATGCCAAGGTGATGCTGTATGCCGATCGCGTGACCGTATCAATGCAGAACGCGATCGATGAGACCATGCGTCGCCGCGCCTTGCAGCAGGCGTACAACGTCGAGCACGGCATCACGCCCGAGACGGTTCGCAAAACGATCAAGTCCGGCATCGAATCGCAGGCAGCCGCCCATGCCGAGGCCAACCGGGCCGTCGGGCGTAGCGATGAGGCCGAATACATTACCGAGGAATACATTCAGGAGTTGGAAGGCGAAATGCTGGCAGCGGCCGAATCGCTGGAATTCGAACGTGCCGCATCACTCCGCGATCGGATCAGCCAGTTACGCGACTCGATCGGCCGCAAGCGGAACGAAGTCGAGGTTCACGCCACGCGGGAAAAACGAGGCAAACGACGCGGACGCAGCTCCGGGACCGGCGGTCGCGTGCCGCGGCCCAAGCGAGGCTAACCCGGCAAGCCCCCCCGATCATGTTATCTCGGCCCGCCCGCGGAATTTCCTCGTCGCCACAAAACTAAAACCTACCTTTGCGATTCTCTTTGACAGCGGACGAATATGACATAGTGTTTCCACTAGAGGCACGAGCTCGGCCTGCTTTTTGCGAATAGTTTTTGGCGACCGTCGCTGCGTCATTTCCAGTCGGATGTTCATCCGGCCAGGGGCGGTCCCCTAGATCGTGGAGGCTACAGCCATGAGACCGTATGCCGCGAAGATTCTACGCTTCCTCGCTGCCGAGGATGGCCCAACCGCAGTGGAATATGCGGTGATGTTGGCGTTGATCGTGGTCGTCTGCTTGACAGCCATTCAACAGATCGGCACCAGTGCGAACAGCACGTTTAACGCCGTCGCAACACAGCTGAGCTCGTAATCGGCAGGATTCGTAAGCGCCGCGGCTGCATGTGTTGCTGCGACGTGAACACCTGCCAACTACGACCGGCCCAACAGAGTGTACAATCCGGCAGCCAGCCACTGGCTGCCGGATTGTTTTTGCGCTGCGAGCATCCGGCCGCTGCAACACATCAGGGCGAGTTTCCAATTCTTGAATCCCAGGCCTCAACACCTGACGGACGCACGTGGAGACCCGAGCATGCTCCTCCCGGCGATCTTACTTTTGTGCCTCTTCGTGCTTTTGGTGGCAACCTCTTTGGCAGGCTGAGGGAATACAAGGAATGGCCACGAAAAGCGCGAAGAGACACAAAAATCGATACCAGTGCTCGATATGCCCGTGTCATGCCGGCCCAAAGAATCGCGGGCGCAGAGAATACCCCGGGGCCATACCGGCTGAGACGATATTTCGGGGCGACCGGTTAAGAAATCCTCGCTCCGGCGGCCGGCTGCAAGGCCGGTCGCCGGGCTGGATTGTTAGTGCCGAAGAGAGGACTCGAACCTCCACGACCTTACGGCCACAACGTCCTGAGCGTTGCGCGTCTGCCAATTCCGCCACTTCGGCTAACCAGACCTTTATAGGTCAAGAAGTGGACCCTTTCAAGCGGCGCAGATGAGCCGCCGAGGTCCCTTGGCGCAATGGCTCGCGCCGATCGCAGCACGCGGCGCCCAACGCTCGCGTATTAGTAGCGTGACACGCTGCGGTCGATCTCTTCGGCCCAACGGTCGATGCCGCCGGCCATGGTGCAGGCCTTGTTGTAGCCCTGCCCACGCAGCCATCTTGCTACACGCTCGCTGCGCCCGCCATGATGGCAATGAATGACAACTTCCTGATCGCGGTAGGACACGAGCTCGTCCAGCCGGGTCGCCAATTCGCTCATCGGCAGCAGGCGGGCTCCCTCGATGCGCGCGACGGCATATTCGTCAGCTTCGCGACAATCGATCAACAAAAAAGGCTCGCCCGCGTCCAGTTTTTCCTTCACGCTACGGCAGGTAATCTCTAGCGGCATTTCGCTCTCAGCGTTCATGGCCAAGTCACTCGGGTAGCTGTTGTCTTGGGGGGTTCGCACACAAAAATGCATCGCAAGCCGAAGAATTCTACGGCGCGAACGTCCTATCGAGAAGATGCCGATCGGCAGGTTCCTTGTGCAGTCCCTTGGCGTCCGGGACAATACTATATCGCTGTGCCACACGGAGGGATGTCTGAATGCCAGGGAGCGTGGTCGTCATCGCGGGGCCGGCCGACAGCGGCAAGACCGACTGGTTGCTCGCGCACTACCGGAAAGCTGTCGCATCGGCCGGATTGGGCGGCACGCTGTGGATTGCGCCGACGCATCGCAGCGCGGCCGACGTGCGCGGCCGATTGCTGGACGACACGTTAGGCGCCTGCTTCCGGCCGGCCGTGATGACTTTTGCGCAATTCGCCGAACAGGTGCTGGCCGCCAGCGATAGGGTCGTGCAGCCGATTACCGATCTGGTCAAACGGCAGATCGTGCGACGCCTCATTCGCACGGCGGCCCACGACGGTCGCCTCGTACACTTTCGGCCGATTGCCGGCACAACGGGCCTGGTCGATCTGGCCACCGAGTTTATTAGCGAGCTGAAACGCTACGAGATCTGGCCTGACGACTTCGAGCAGGCTTGCCACAAGCGCGGGCGGCAGCAGAAAGATCGCGAGCTGGTTGCGCTCTATCGCGGCTACCAGGACTACCTCAACCAACATCAGTTTTACGATGTTGAAGGACGTTTCTGGACCGCCCGTGAATTGCTAAACGATGGCCAAACACGTCCCTTCGACAAAGTGCGCTGCGTGGTCGTCGACGGCTTTACCGACTTCACCCGCACGCAGCACGAGATTCTCGATATTCTGGCCGAGCGCGCCGAGACGCTGCACGTTTCTTTGCCGCTAGAGAAAGAGCCGCATCGCGCGGACTTGTTCGCCAAGCCACGCCGCACGCTGGCCAAATTCGGGAAACCCCAGCGTGCTGTGACAATCGACTGGCGCCCGCGGCCGGCAGAGCCCCGCTGGCCGGCGCTGGCGCATGTCGAAACGGAGCTTTTCAAAAGTCCCCGATTAGTGCGTCCTGCGTCGACAACAGCCGGCATCGAGGTGATCGAAGCCGCCCGTGCGATCGACGAACTGTATCTCGTCGGGCGGCACATCAAGCGATTACTGGTCGAGGGTGACCCCGATTCACGCGATGGCGCTGGCGTGCCGCCGGGGGACATCGCTGTGGTATTACGGTCGCCTGGGGCGCTCGCCACTTTAGTGCGCGAAGCATTCGACGAGTTAGGACTACCCTATGCGATCGACGAGGGGCGTCCGCTGCGGCAAGTGCCGGTGGCCGTGGCGCTGGTGGCGCTCTTGCGATTGCACGTAGAGGATTGGCCCTTTCGCTCGCTCGTGGCGCTACTGACGAACAACTATTTTCAACCCGAATGGCCCGAGTCGCGCGCAGGCGCCGTCGCGGTAGCAGCCGATGCCACGATTCGCAGTTTGCAACTGGCACGTGGTCGAGAGCCGCTACTGGCCGGCTTGCGCCGCCTGGCTAGTGATGCTGGAGACAATGCTAAAGATCAGAAAAGCGCCCGCGAAACGCTGGCGCTGGTGGAACGAATGGCAAGGGCTTTCGACCGCTTGCCCGTGCAGGCATCGTACGCGGATTGGGCACGCGCTTTGGCAGCGCTTGCCGGCGACACCGGTTTGACACGCGCTTGGAAGCCGGGCAGCATCGATCCCATAGCCGTACGCGATCGCGCTGCCTGGGAGCTGATGATCGAGTCTCTAACGGCGTCGGCACGTTTCGCCTTGGGTACTGATGAGAATCCCGAGTTACTCGATGGACGGCAACTGCTCGATTTTCTGATCGATGTGGTGCATACGGGAAGTTTGCCGGGCCTTGAGGACGAAGTGGGACGAATTCGCGTGCTGTCGGCCGCCAGCGCTCGTGCCTTGTCGATTCCCTATGTCTTTTTCGCTGGTATGTCGGAACGCGCGTTTCCGCCGGCAGAACGGGCCGACCGCTTGTACAGCGAGGCGGAATACGAGCGATTCGTCGGCGCCGGATTGGACCTGACGCTACATGCCGAGGCAAGCCAAGAGGAGATGCTGCTGTTCTACGAAGTCGTGACCCGTGCCCGGCGGCGACTGTATCTTAGTTATCCCGGTTTAGACGACAAAGGTCAGCCGCTTTTACCGAGCCCTTATCTGGCCGAGCTCGAACAAGTTTGCGGCAACAAGGTTGCACGATTGCGCGTCGAGGACCTCAGTCCCCTGCCCCGCGCGGACGACATTGCCGGCGCAGCGGATCAACGCTTGCTGGCAGTCGCACAAGCGGTCGGCCGGGATCGGAAGTCTTCTTCCGCAAGTTCGACAGCGCGCTCCACGGCTAAAAAAGGTAAGGGCCGATCCCGCGCCGCAGCAGCCGAGACGTCCGCTGCGTCGGTCGGCATGTTAGCCAGTCTGGCTCAGCGAACCGAAACCTCGGTTGTCTTTCAAAACATCATGGCCGGCCTGGATACGATCGCCAGTCGTGCCGAGCGAGCGGGCTTTGGCCCCTTCGAGGGCATGCTCACGAGCGATGCAGCGCGTACACAGTTGGCGAAACAGTTTCCACTAGACGAGCGCTGGAGCGCCAGCCGTCTGGAAGAGTATCGAGGCTGCCCCTACCGGTTTTTTCTGGCGCGCGTACTACACGTCGAACCGATTGAGGGGTTGGAGCTGTCGACCGATTCGATGGCGCGCGGATCGGCGTTGCACGATGCCCTGGCGCGGCTGCACCGCGAGTTGAATGCTACGCTAGGGAAGCCTGTCTCTCCCGCCGCGCCCGAGGCCCAGGTCGCATTTCGCCAGGCGTCCGAGCAGTTGCTGGCCGAAATGGCCGTCCGCAACGCGGGGCGTATGCAGCCTTTTCAGGCGGCGCTGGCCGAGATCGATCGCCGCCTGCTCCGGCAATGGCTGGAGGAATATCTCGTCCAGCATGCCAAGTACGATGATCAATGGCGCGCCTTCGAAGAATGTCTTGTGCCCGCCCATTTTGAGGTTTCGTTTGGCGACGATTCTCCGAGCGACGATCCGCTGTCGAGCACGAAACCGCTCGTGCTCACCGCGGGCGACCGCAGCGTGCAGGTCCGCGGACGAATCGATCGTGTCGACGTGGGACGCATCGCTGGCGCGCCGGTGTTCAACGTTCTCGATTACAAGACCGGTCGCGCGAATCGCCACGCCAAAAAGGCCATCGAGTCGGGCGATGCATTGCAAACGTTTCTGTACGTGCTGGCGGCCGAGCAGTTGTTTGCCCGCGCCGGACGGCTTCCCTGGGCCACTGGATACTGGTTTGTTTCCGACGGCGGCTACCCAGCGAAGCAAGCTGTGGCGATTCGAGAGCAGGTCGATGACAAGCTGGCGCAAACGGATCACTGGCAACAGTTGCTGACCGTGAATACGGCCCGCGTCGTCGAGTTGGTGGAACGCATCGAGGCGGGCAACTTTCCGGTCGTCAGTCGCGACGAGCAATGCACCAGTTATTGCGATTTTCGCACCGTCTGCCGGATCAATCACATTCGATCCCTGGAGAAGAGCAGCACATGGCAGCTCACAGCGGACCAGGCCTGACCGAACAGCAGCGCCGCGCGGTTGAGACACGCGATGTGTCGATTGCGCTGTCGGCCGGCGCCGGCTGCGGCAAAACGCACGTCCTGGTCGAGCGCTATCTGTCGCACCTGGCTCCCGGCGGCGCGGACGAAGCGGCGCCCATGGCCGGATTGATTGCCATCACTTTTACCGACCGCGCGGCGCGCGAAATGCGCGAGCGGGTGCGCCGCAAATGTCGCGAACGTTTGCAACACGCTGCAGGTGAAGAAGAAGCGGCCGCCTGGCTGAAGCTGTTGCGCGAGCTCGAGACAGCCCGTGTCAGCACGATCCATTCGTTTTGCGGATCCCTATTGCGTTCGCACGCCGTCGAAGCTGGTATCGATCCACGCTTTCAGGTCTTGCAGCCGGGACAGGCGGCCACGTTGTTCGCTGAGCAGATGGACGACCAGTTGCGCGCGCAACTCGGAGAACGCAACGAGGATCTGCTGAATTTGATCGTCATGTTCGGACTGCCACGCGTCCGCGAGATGGTTCAGCACCTGCTCGGGCGGCGGCATGACATCGATTTCGACGTGTGGACCGATGTAACGCCTGACGACCTGGTCGCGCGATGGCGCAAAGTCGAGCGCGAGCAGGTTCTGCCGCTGGTGCGCGAGGAATTCCTGGCACTGCCGCAAGTCGAAGATATCGGCAAGATCATGGCCGGTTGGACTCCTACAAATCAGGTAATGTGCGAGCGATTTGGCGCGCTGACGATTGCCTTCGCTGCCCTGGCGGAATCCGACGACCTCCTCGGCTTGCTGACCGCGATTCGTGAGAATGCCAAGGTGCAAGGGGGTGGCAGCGCCAAGCAGTGGCACAGCCTTGAGGTTTATGATCAGTTCCGCGACGCGGCAAGCGCACTGCGCGACTGGATCGATAAGAAAGTCGATCGCTTGGGCATCGCTGTCGCCGCCTCGCGCGAAAGTGCCGCGGCCGGTTTGGCGCTGCTCCGCGTGGCCGAGCCCATCATCGCGGCTTATGAGGCGCACAAGCGCGAAATGAGCATGCTCGACTTCAACGATATGCTGATTCAGGCCCGCGATCTGTTGCAGGGCCCCCACGGGCCTGATCTGCGCAAGCAACTGTCGTCGCGGTTGGTGCTATTGCTGGTCGACGAGTTTCAGGACACCGACCCGTTGCAAGTCCAATTAGTGGAAGTTCTCTGCGGCGACCAGCTGGAACAGGGCAAGCTGTTCTTTGTCGGCGATGCGAAGCAATCGATCTATCGCTTTCGCGGCGCCGATCCGCGCGTGTTTCGCCAGCTGCGCGAGCGCATCCCGCAAGAGGGTCGCCTACCCCTGACCAAGAATTTTCGCAGTCAGCCGGCCGTGCTCGACTTTGTCAACGCGCTGTTCTGCGATCGTTTGGGCCCCGCTTACGAAGCCCTGCATGCCGATCGAACACCGTTGACAGATCAACCAGCGATCGAGTTCCTCTGGGCCACGCTCGGGGACGACAACACGCAGAAGCCCACGGCCGAGTTGCTGCGCCGCCAAGAGGCTGACTGGATCGCGCGACGGCTGGCCGGCATGTTTGCCGCGGGCGACATGCTAATCCACGACCGAAGCAAGAACGAGACACGGCCGGCCGCGGCGGGCGATGTCACGATTCTGTTTCGCGCTTTATCGGATGTGCAATATTACGAAGAGGCGCTGCGACATTATTCCATTCCCTATTACCTGGTCGGCGGGGCGGCGTTCTACGCGCAGCAAGAGGTCTTCGACCTGTTGAACCTATTGCGGACACTGGAAGCTCCGCACGACCTGGTCAGCCTGACAGGCGTACTGCGCAGCCCTTTTTTCTCGCTGGCAGACGAAACCTTGTTCTGGCTCGCACAGCACGCCAACGGATTGGCCGCTGGTCTGTTTGCCACCCGATTGCCGTCTCAACTGGACGAAGCACAACGCGGCCGTGCGCAATTCGCCGCCGAGACTCTGGTGTATTTGCGAGCGCGGAAGGACCGGCTTCCCATCGCCCGACTGATACGCGAAGCGCTCGAGCGCACGGGCTACGACGCTTTGCTGGTGGCCGAGTTTCTTGGCGAGCGCAAGTTGGCCAACCTGCGCAAGCTGGTCGACCATGCTCGCAGTTTCGACCAATCGGGCATCTTCACGCTGGCGGATTTCATTCACGAGCTGGCCGAATTTGTTTCGCAGCAGCCGGACGAGCCGCTAGCGCCGGTCGAACTCGAATCGAGCACCGTCGTTCGTCTGATGACCATTCATCAGGCCAAGGGACTGGAGTTTCCGGTGGTCGTCGTACCGGACTTGTCGCGTAGTCCCGGTGGCATGCGCGGAGCGATGGCTTTCAGTCGCGAGTTGGGGCCACTCCTGCGCGCCAACTTGGGACCAGACGAAACGGGCCCGTGCGGACTGGACCTGTACCGCATGCTCGATGAGCAAGAAGAGGCCGACGAGGAGATCCGCCTGCTATACGTCGCGACAACGCGGGCCGCCGATCATTTGATCCTGTCGGCCGGGCTGCGAGATATCGAAAAACCGACGGGCGGCTGGCTGGAACTGTTGGCCAGCCGGTTTGAGCTGCGCACTGGTGAATTCAAAGCCAAGCTGCCGGCGGGCTATGCACGGCCACAGGTCACGGTCACGCTCTCTCAACCGGACGTCCCTAGTGGCGTTATACAGGGGACATCGCGCGTCGATCTGGCGGCAGTGGCCGCGGCGACGCGCGATTGCGTGGTTAATGGCGGTGGCCATGCGCCGCGCATCGTCGAACCGGTAACGCCCGATCTGGCGGCGCGACGGGTGTTTTCCTTTTCGCGGCTGGCTGGCAACTTCGCGAAGAACGATGCGGCGTTGCAGGATCCATTGCTACGTGAAACACCAGCGGCCGAAACCTTATCGGCGGATCAGGAGAGCGACGCAACCGAGCTTGGAACCTTGGTACACGCTGTGCTGGCTCAAATCGATTTCTCGGGCAAGGACGACGTCGCGGCCCGTTGTCGTCGCGAGCAATCCCGGCACTTTGCCGCGACGACGACGGAACCTGCTACAGCGATCACGCTGATCGAACGTTTCTTGCAGTCGTCGCGGGCCGCAGCGCTGCGAACGGCGCAGGTCGTTCATCGCGAGTTGGAATTTCTCTTGGCATGGCCACCGGGCCAGCCGCGCCAGGGGCGCATGATCCAGGGTTTCATCGATTGCCTGTATCAGGATCGATCCGGCGATTGGCACCTAGTCGACTACAAGACCAACCGCGTCGCGGCCGACTCGGTGCCGCAAGCAGCGCAGGCCTATGAATTGCAAATGTCGCTGTACGCGCTGGCGGTCGAAGAGGTTTTAGGCCGGAGTCCAGCTAGCCTGGTGCTGCACTTTTTGCAGCCCGGGGTGGAACACGTTTGCGTCTGGAACCATGAGACCCGTGAGTGGACGATCACTATGATCGATAACGCCCTGGCGGCTTACGGCACGCCATCAACCAACCACTCGCGCTCTTAGCCTTGCTAGGGCGTGCAACTCGGACGCTCCACACTCTGCTCTGGCGCTACATCGCGAAACGGTTGCCCTTCTTTGTACAACGCCAGACGTTTTGTCCATTCCGCGCGCAGCGTTTGAACCTGCTGCTGCTCGATTGCCTTACCTATCCATTTCACAGCGCTGGCGAAATCGCCGCTTTCGGCACAGGCATTGGCTAGTACGGCCAGGGCCTCGGGATCTTTATCCTTGGATAGCGAGCGGGCCATGTTGGCCGTCCGCACCGCGCGATCGACATCGCGATACTTGGCGTCAGCGGTTGCCATTAGGACCCAAGCAAGGCTTTTGCGAGCGTTGATGCTTTTGGAATCGAGCTCCAGCGCCTTTTCGAAGTCGTCGATCGCTTTGCCCGTAAGTCCCTGATGAAAATAGGCTTCGCCGCGCCCGATAAAGGCGTCGGGAAACTTGGGGGCAAGGCCGATGACTTTGGTAAAGTCGGCCACGGCTTTGCCGTATTCTCCCTTTTGGGTCCAAGTCGTTCCGCGCACGACATAGGCGTAAATCTTGCGAGGGGCAAGGCGGATAACCTCGTTTAGATCATCGATTGCCTTATCGGACTGGCCAATCGCCTGCCAAGCGACAGCCCGGTTTTGAAGCGCTAGCGCATTTTCCGGGTCGACGCGAATCGCTTCGTTGTAATCGAGAATGGCGTCGTCATACTGCCTGCGTTCGTGCCGGAGCAGACCACGATTGCTGAATGCGATCGAAAATCTGGGATTGGCACGAATCGCTTTGTCGAAGTCGGCCAGGGCCTGGTCGAATTTTCCGACGCGTTTCCAGATCAGGCCACGGTTGTTATAGGCCACGGCGCATTCCGGATCTATCTGGATCGCCTTGAAGTAGTCGGGGACGGCCTTCTCATCGCGGCCGCGCTGATCCCAGAGTAATCCGCGGTTGACATAAGCCATCGCGTATTGTGGATCGAGGCGAATCGCTTCGTCCAAGTCCTCAATGGCCTTCTGCGGATTCCCTTGGCTGCTCCAAGCCATGCCGCGACGACTAGCGACCTGCGCATTCGAGGGGTCAATTTTGAGAGCAGTCGTGAAATCTTTAATCGCCGCCGTGAAGTACTGCCCTTCCACAAGAGTGACGCCCCGCTGTTCGTACGCCCATGCTGATTCGGGCTCGGCCTTGATCAGTTTGGTGTAGTAATCCAGAGCATCGGTCATTCGCAACATGTCGTCGATTTTCGCCCATCCTTGCACGCGACCACCGACGAGCAGCAAATCGTCCTTGGCTTCAGCCACAACGTACGGCAAATTGTTGCGCCGTGAATCGTCCACGGCGCGGCCGTCTACTATCAATTGGCAGCCCTTCTTCGGCATGACGCGCACACCGACCCAGCGCCGCTGCTCGGCGTCCTCTGCCTGGACTGGCGCCAACAATAGCGCAAGAATCACGCTCGCCGAAAATATCCGCAGCATCAGATGCCCCCTGAAAATCGCCGATACGTCCACCACAAGTGGCAGCCATTATGGGGGCAGCGTTGCGAGCAGGCAAGAATTTCGTACAACGCAGCTGGCACAAGAGGCCCAGCAAATGAAATCGCCGAATTACGGGCACCGCCGGCCGATTACAGCTAGGTGCTTAGCGCGGCCGCTGCCGTACCAATACGAGCAGACGACGTGCTGTGCGTGCCCGCAAGAGCCAGCACCCACTCGACGACGCGCCAATCGAGCCAGCGACGATCGGGATCGCCACTTCGGGCACCGATGAACCCCAGATGGCCGCCATGCCGGGCGACGCGCAGTGTCGTCGACCGTGATCGCGGTAAGTTCGCAAGCGAATGCAGCGGAACCAGCGGGTCGTCAGCCGCGGCCAGGATCAAGGTCGGCAGCCGAATCTCGGGCAGCAGCGGCGCCGAACTACATTCGCGATAGTAGTTCTCGGCCGTGCCAAACCCACAGACGGGCGCCGTGAACCAATCATCGATCTCGCGCAGTTGTTTTGGCCGGCGGATAAAATCGACTACCGCGGCATGCGGCGCCCGCACCCGGCGTTCGTCCAGTTGCCGGTGCAATAGCTTGGCAAAGTATCGATCGTAAACACGATTCCGCCAGCGGCTGATCCATTGCGAGCAGGCCGAGAGGTCGATCGGTGGGCAGACGGCCATCACACTTTGCAAATTGGCCGGTGTGGCGCTGGATAACTCGCCCGCCAGCTTGAGCGCGATATTTCCGCTGAGAGAGAACCCGATCATCGCCACCGGCGACCCGGGACAAAGGTTCGCGATATAACGCAGCGCTGCCACAGCGTCCGCCGAGCGACCGCTGTGGTAAGGAAGCCGCGCCAGTTCGACGCCCGCTCCGCAGCCGCGCAGATCCATGCGAAAAGCGCGTACCTTGCGGGCCCGCAACTTGTCGGCGATCCGCCGCATATAAACGCTCTGGTGGCAGCCCCCCAAGCCATGCATCAAGAGGGCCGTTTGGCCGCCAGCCGGCCAATCTGCCGGACAGTCGTCGTGCAGAATAATCTGATCGCCGTCGTCCAGCGTCACCCGGTGCTGGGCGGCACTATAGTCAGGCAGGGGACCGGGAAGAAACACGCCGGCCAGCGTCTGCAGATGCCCGTTGCGCAATAATGGGTGGGGCCGAAAGGAGGGAAGTTCAAACTCGCCAAACGGCCAGATTTTCACGAATCACCTGTGCGCAGCAATCGTGGCCAGTGGCGGTCGCATACCGTGGGTCGACGCACCAGCTAGCAGCAGAATCTAGCTTAAACACCGACCTGCCGTTTCGGCAAGGGTCGCGGCCTGTGAAAATCGATGCTCACACAAACCAAATGGCGCTCGAAGAGCTCCAGATTGACGCCCCATCATGCATCGAGAGGTAGCACCCTGGCACGGGCACGTGAGGGATCAACCACGATTAGTGCTCCGGGAAATAGTTTCACGACGCATCAACCAAAGATTCGATGTCCGTAGACCGCCCAGACGAAGGGAGCACTTCAGTGAAACCACGAATGCAACGCTGAAGCGCCCCTACGGCGATCCCTCCGCCGCGATCATATCCAACTCGGGAATGCGTTGCTTTGTGGGATCGTCGAAATCGATCAGGCATTGCCCCGTCAGATCGGCGAGTTCTGCGTTGGCGACCAGGAACACGCGGGCTCCGAAATGGAGAACCGGTAGCATCTTGCCATCAAGCTCGACCGACAGATCCGGCGCCGTGCCGCTCAACCTCCCTATGGCCTGCGCATAACCAAGCGGGTGCCAATCGTGGTCGATATTGCCGATGTACTTCAAGGCCATGGGGTCGTCCTCGCGCAATTGCGCGACTGCCTGCTCATAGGCGTGATAAAACGGCCGATAATTCGCCCAATGTCCCGCCGCAACATCGTGGTTGTCGAGCGCGGCAAGTGCCTCGGGCGAGAGCCGCTTCGCCAGGTCCGCACTGAGGATGTTGTTCGCGCCGTCCCCCGCAGCCAGCGACTGTTCAACTACTTGGATCACTTGCAACAGCCCGCGGGCGTTGGCCGGGTAGAGGGGACGCTCGCCGGCGGAAAAAATAATCGCCGACACATGCTGACCCGGCTTGATCGAGCCGCCGAGCCTGGAAATCGTGTCAACGACGGTGGCACCGCGCAGCTCGTCATAATCGCCGACGAATGTAAACTTCTGCCCGGGCCGGCCTAGCGATTTCAGGTGCGAGATGGAAAGTTGTGCCTCGGTGACCGGATCGTAAGCGACCAGCCGCAGCAGGCGTACCGGCATCTTGTTGTCGAGGAGCGCGGCTAATGATTGCTTGGGCGTGACCGTCGGCCGATCGCCGGCGCGCGTGCCGGAGCTCGCGTGTGAGTTACCGTTCTCAGCCGCGCGATCCGTAAGAACTTTTTGGCGGACGCCCACGATCGCCACGACTGCGACTACGACAAACAACAATCCGCCAACTCTTCGAGCGCGGCGTGCATGAATGGACGGCATAACAATCTCGCGAGCGTGCGAATACTACAGTAACTGGCAAGGATGGAAAAACTGCTTGCCTGATCGCCGCGGTATGTGCCCGTCTAGCACAGCCCCGGAATCAATCGTCCCCCTTCGGTGACGATGGGGATCGGCCGCCCTTGCGGATTGACCCATTGCGACGCGAGATCGATGTCGAGGTGATGAAACACCGTCGCTGCCAGGTCGGCCGGTCGAACCGGCGTTTCGGCAATGTCATAGCCCCGGCGGTCCGTGCTGCCAATCACCTGGCCGCACGGCAACCCGCCACCAGCCACGATCATCGACATGCAATTGGTCCAATGTCCGCGGCCGGCCGTCGGTGTCATTACCGGTGTGCGGCCAAATTCTCCCATGACCAGGACCAGCGTCGAATCCAGCAGTCCCCGCGCTTCCAAATCCTTCATCAGGGCAAACAGCGCACGATCCAGCGAGGGCAGGATAGGGGTCAGGCCTTTTTGGATGCCGCCCCAGTGGACTTCGTCGCCATGATGATCGAAGTAGCCCCAAGCGCCGCTGACCAAAACAAATGTGACGCCGGCTTCGACCAGTCGACGCGCGAGCAGCGCTTTTTCGCCAAGGCTACCGGCGCCGTATGCGTCGCGCGTCATTGCGGTTTCCTGCGATACGTCGAAAGCGCGCCGTACGTGTTCGCTCGTGACCATATCGACAGCCATTTGTGAAAAGCGATCGGCGCCTTCCATGCCACGCGTCAGATCCAGGTCACGGCGAAAGCGATCGAACTCCTGACGCAAGGCATCGCGATCGCGCACCCGTGGCACTTCGATTCCCTTGGGCATGGCCAGGCGCCCAGGCAACTCCTTGCCATTGACCGGCTCGTAGCGGTTTCCCAAGTGGCCAGCGCCCCACACGTCGGATTTCCAAGTATCGGCCAATCCGACGAAGGCCGGCAAGTTCGCCGCGTTGGGTCCGCGCAACCGCGCGACGACCGACCCCATCGAAGGATAGCCCTGCCCGTCGTTGCCGTCGTCGGTGCGGCGCGCGAGGGCGTTGCCCGACTGCATGGTGACGGGCGTGTGATTGCTGGCCGAACAATCGACCGAGCGAATGATCGACAGCTTCGGCATGATCTGCGCGGTTAGCGGCAGATGCTCGCACACGGCGATGCCTGGCACGCCCGTGTTGATCGATTGATACGGACCGCGGATTTCCTGAGGCGCGGTGGGCTTAGGATCCCACATATCAATATGGCTGGGGCCGCCCGAAAGCCAGAATAACAATACCGACTTTTTACTATTGGTGCTGCCGCCGGAAATACCGCTCGTCCCGGCGGCAGTGCGCAGGCGAAACAGATCCACCAGCGACAACCCGGCCAACCCCGCCGTGCCGGTTTGCAGGAACCAGCGGCGCGAGCCGGCGCGGATCGTATCACCGCGCGACGGCATCATCGGATTGAGCGAGGTCGAGCGGGCATGCTCGCCATTGTGCTTGGCGACGGCGGCGTCGAGAGACATTTTCGGGGCGGCAGACATAGTTGCGCTCGCGGGGGGAGGGATTGCGCACACCGGCAGGCTGCGGGCATTATATCCATTGGCACACGCCGATGCATCCTTGGTTTCCGTTCTCCCGGCACGAGGCAGATCGAACTTCGGCGGCAGGTTCCTTGTGGTCTGTGACCGCAAATTACAGAAGTCGGACGCCATCGGCAGGTGCCACGCGGAAGATTCTCGACTGTTAAAACGTTCGGGACGTCGTTTCGGCCGTGCCGATTGGCAAGGACAATCTCGTACGATACAACCCGAAGGGTCAGCTGGCGTTATCTACCACTGCCCCCAGAGTCAACAAACTAGTTCGACTGCCCGAGAAACTCATGCCCTGCTTCGTCACGCATCTGGAAAGTGCCATCGATGGCACGCAATTGCCTGCCAACGAGTTGCAAACATTGCACAAGGACCGGCCCTTGTGGGTCCGCTACGATCTCGACGCGGTGCGGGCCACGGTCAGCCGCGACGACCTGATCGAGCGACCTCCTATGATGTGGCGCTATCGCGAGTTGCTGCCGCCGGCCGACGATCGTTCGATCGTCTCGCTCGGCGAGCAAATGACTCCGATTCTCCGCTGCCGCCGGCTGGGGCATCGTTATGGGCTGGATAACCTGTGGATCAAGGACGAATCGCGCCTCCCCACCGGCAGTTTCAAAAGCCGCGGCCTGGCGATGGCGATCACGATGGCGGGACAATTCGGCGTCCGCCGCGTGGCGATTCCCACGGCTGGCAATGCCGGCGGGGCCATGGCCGCCTATGCCGCGCGCTCGGGCATGGAGGCCTTCGTCTTCATGCCCCGCGATACACCCATCGTCAATCAGCTCGAATGTCGCCTGGCGGGTGCCCGCACGTTTCTTGTCAACGGACTAATCAACGATTGCGGCCGCATCGTGCGCGAGGGAAAAGAACATCTCGACTGGTTCGATATGTCGACCCTCAAAGAGCCGTATCGCATCGAAGGCAAAAAAACGATGGGGCTGGAACTCGCCGAGCAATTTGGCTGGGAACTGCCCGATGTGATCGTATATCCCACAGGGGGCGGTACCGGGCTGATCGGCATGTGGAAGGCATTCGAAGAGCTGGCCGAACTCGGCTGGATCGAAGGGGAATATCGCCCCCGCATGGTGGCAGTGCAGTCGACGGGCTGCGCGCCAATCGTGCAGGCATTCGAGGCGGGTGAGCGGTTTGCCAAGCCCTTCGAAAATGCCAAAACGATCGCCAGCGGCATTCGAGTGCCGGCCGCCGTGGGCGACTTCATGATTCTTGATGCGATTCGCGCCAGCGGCGGCCGGGCCGTGGCCGTCGACGAGTCGCGGCTGCGCTTCTGGATGGCACTCGGCACCTCGACCGAGGGAATTTCAGTCTGCCCCGAAACTGCCGCCTGTATCGGCGCCGTCGAACAATTGGCCGCCGAGAAATGGATCGATAGCGAAGAACGGGTGGTGATCTTCAACACCGGCGCCGCGCAGAAATATCCCGAGGCCATGGCGGTGCAACTGCCTGAGATCGACAAGGACGCGCCGCTGGATTGGGAGCGGATCGCGCGAGGTTGACCAAATAGGACGCGACATTCGCCTAGTATCGTTGACGAATTCGCTTACCAGCGGCGGGCCGCAATCACTCGCTCGTCGTCGACGAGCCGTAATTCATTGTCGATCCACTCGGCTACGCGCGTTGCATGGGGGTACATGCCGTGCAACCAGAACATCAGCACGATGCTCAATCCTAACGAGGCTACGCTGCCGACGAGATAAACCGCAGCCACGCAGAATAAGGCGGCACCAAAAACAACGGTCGCGGACCGGATTGCCTGCCTTTGGTAAACGTCGTACATCTTGCCGGCATCTCCCAACGCCGAAATATCGTACGCATTGGCGGGGATGCTCAACTCCCCCGCGACAAGCTGGCTGCGACCTCGCCGCACGACTGAGCGGGCCAACGCTCTGCTCAGCGCAAACGCCAGCGGCGCGGAAAAGATTGCCACCCAACGCACCGTGCTCGTCAGTTCTGTCGTCGGTGGGGCGATTTTCGGAGAGCGTGCGCACAGGGCGACGCTCAGAAGCACTAACAAAGAAAATGCGAACACCTTGATGGTGATTCGTAGTTGCGTCAAAAGCGGTTCCAGCTTTTGGGCCAGTTCATTTTCCTCTGGCGCCACGCTGGCCGCGTTCGACAGCAACTTGATTTGATCTTCTTGCACTCGCGGTGACCTCCGGTAAACGATAGGTCACCGCCGCTGCCCGATCGACGACACTATTGCGGCAGATCGCCGTTTTTGCGGCGGCTGTGGTCCTCGGGCCGCACTGCGACCGCGACCGCCATCACGACCATGATGACGACTCCCAGGACGATGGCCCCGGCAATCAGCGTTCCCGACATGGTGCTTCCCTGAAGCCAATTCGGCACGGTTGCTTCGCCCTCCTGTCGAGCCAACGCGCGCGGCACGCTGTTCTAGCTCCGCTAGCTTCAGCCTATCCCGATTCTGCGCTGGCGGCCAGCGAAAATGTTGCCCGTCGCACGGAGAATCCGCAGTCGGGTGATGCGGATTTTGCCGCCCGTGACATTTCCGTAATGCCTTGTTGACTACAACCGGCCGCACCCATCGAGGTCTAGGCATCTTGGCAATCGCGATCGCCAACAACCTGGAAGTTGCAATGCACACGCCGTTGTGAGAGAGTTTGCCACCATGGCGCGCATCAAGATCGGACAAATCGGCACCGGACATTCCCACGCCCAGGGAAAGATGCAGGTCCTACGCGACTCTGCCGACTACGAGGTCGTGGGCGTTGTCGAGCCCGACACCGAACTGGCCCAGGCCGCACGTCACCTCACGGCGTACCAGGGCGTCCCCTTTCTGACCGAAGAGCAGCTCTTGAATTTCCCGGGGCTCGCCGCGGTCACCATCGAGACGCCAGTTCCTGATCTTACTGCAGCGGCCCAGCGCGCTGTCGAAGCCGGTAAGCACATTCATCTCGAAAAACCGGGGGGTGCATCCCTGCCGAGCTTCCGCCGCGTTCTGGATACCGCGGCCCGCAAGCATCTCGTTGTGCAGATGGGCTATATGTATCGATACAACCCGGGCATCGTATTATTGCGCAAAGCGCTAACAGACGGCTGGCTCGGCACGCCGTTTGAAGTTAATGCCGTGATGAGCAAAGTGGTCAATGCCGCCGCTCGCCGGCCGCTGGCTGAGTTCGCGGGCGGCGCAATGTTCGAATTCGGCAGCCATTTGATCGACCTGGTCGTGGGGCTGTTGGGACGGCCGCAAGCGGTCACATCGTTCTTGCAGCATGTCGCACCAATCGACGATCGATTGGCCGATAGCACGCTGGCGGTGCTCACCTATCCGAAAACCTTGGTCACCGTGAAGTCTAGCACGCTGGAGGTCGAAGGAGGCGACCGGCGGCACATCGTGGTGTGTGGCACCGAGGGGACCTGCCAGGTGCAACCGCTCGACGAGCCGAATGTCAGGCTGACCCTTTCCAAGGCGCGCGGCCAATATCGCCAAGGGTATCAGGAAATCCGCTTTGGCGATTACCCGCGCTATGTAGCCGACCTGGCCGATTTGGCGCGCATCATTCGCGGCGAAAAAGAGCCTGACTTTTCCTTCGAACACGACCTGGCTGTGTTAGAAACCACACTCGTTGCAGCCAAGATGCCACTCGATCGCTAGCAAGGATGCTGGCTTGGAATCGCGCTAGACAGTTTGTGTTCCACGCGCGGTCAGAGTGGTTCCTCAATGGCCAATCGCATGCTTATTCCCGGCGCCAACAGACGAGGGAAAATTTCCACGTCGCGGCAATCCAGAGCCAAGCCCGCGGCGTACTTCTGGTCGGAATGCTCGCTTCCCCCGCAAGCGAGCACTTGCCACCAGTGGCTCCGGCGTGCGGGCGAGCGAGGTGCGCAGTCGTAATGCCCTGCTTCGTGCGCACTTTGTCTCGCTGCACGCCGTTAGTCTCGCTGAAATCAAGAAGCGAGACCTCGCCGCGCGGTGGTCCACTGCGCCGGCTTCTGTTACCACGCTCAGGAACAGCTACTGCCTCATCGCCCCACCGAGAAGCGCGCAGCGTATCATGCTCGCTCATCGTTCGCGGGGCATCTCGATTGTGACTCGTTCGATCGCAACTGGCCGACCGGTTGGCTAGTCGTGTCTCTGTCACAAGCAATCTCCGCGCGACTGCCTGGAACGGGTCGTCGTCGGCTGGCGTCGGTCGTAGGCCGCGGTTGCGTGGCCGGCCAAACCATCCGTGGCGGCACATCGCGCGATGTTTCCACTGACCTTCGGCATTCAACACCTTTGATTATGTTCGGGAGAATCCACATGAAACCCGCAAGTTTAAGATTGGCTGTTTGGGCGATTGTACTTGGCTCTGCACTGACGGCTTCCGCCGCCGGGCCTGGATACCAGGCAGTGAATCTGGTTTCCGACGGCTCGGTTGCAGCGCTACATACCGATCCGAATCTGGTCAACGCCTGGGGAATCGCCTTCAACCCCAACGGATTCGTTTGGGTCAACGACAATGGCACCGGGCTAGCCACGCTCTACGATGGCCTGGGCACACCTCAATCGTTGGTCGTATCTGTTCCCGGCGATGACGGACCCGCGGATCCCACTGGCATCGTCTTCAACAGCTCGAGCAGCTTTGTCGTCAGCGACGGTAACGGCCACTCCGGCGCAAGTGCCTTTATCTTCGCCAGCGAAGACGGCACGATTTCGGGCTGGTCTCCTGGCGTTCCTCCTCCTGCTCCCGCCACCGTGGCGCATGTGGAAGTAGACCAAGCGGCCTCTGGTGCGGTGTTCAAAGGACTGGCCATCGCTACCAACGGCGGTAGCCCGTTCATTTATGCCACCGATTTCCATAACAATCGCATCGACGTTTTTAACGGCTCTTTTGCGCAGGTGACTCCCACAGGATCATTCACAGATCCGAACATTCCCGCCGGCTTTGCGCCGTTTGGAATTCAAACCATTAACAACCAGCTGTATGTGACCTATGCAAAACAGGACGCAGTCGCGCACGACGACGTGGCCGGCCCAGGCAACGGATTCGTGGATGTCTACGACCTGAATGGCAACATGCTGCATCACCTGATCTCGCAGGGGTCGCTCAATTCGCCGTGGGGGTTGACGTTGGCGCCAGCCAACTTCGGCGTCTACAGCAACGACCTGCTGGTCGGCAACTTCGGCGACGGATTGATCCACGCCTACGACCCCACGACCGGAGCACCGCTGGGCACGATGAGCGACAACAGCGGCAATCCGCTCGTTTTCGACGGCCTGTGGGGCCTGCAATTTGGTAACGGATTGAACGGCCAGCCGACGAACGGCCTTTTCTTCACATCCGGACCGCAAGGCGAGTCGCATGGACTGTACGGCCGGATCACGCAAACGCCGGAGCCAACATCATTGGCAATGGCAGCCGTGGCCGCCTTCGGCCTGGCATTCGTCTATCGACGCAACCGGCGCAATGCGAAAACTCTCGCCGGCTGAATCTAGTGGGATCCTGACTGGTGGTGCTGCCAGACGATCAACGTGAAATCTCACAAGTGTGTGATTCAACCCAGTGCTTAACTCACTGGGGAGTGCCCGGGGGTAGCGCGGCTTTTAAATGCTCGGCCGCGCTACTCCTTTTTCTTGCGCAACTCGATCCAGTGCGTCAGCGCGTTGCCGCCACGTGATGCGGGACGCGATATCGCGGTCAGCGATCCTCCCAGCACGTCCTCGCGCAACCGCACTTCCAGGTGCAAGTCGTAAGGCGTTCGTGCGGTGTCGGCCGTGCGCAGATCTCCCCCCGTCCGGCCACGCAGCCAACCATCGCGATAGCGAACGCCATTCAACAACGTGGCTAGTTGACCTTCAAACTGCACGTGTACATCGCCGTCTTGCTGGACTTCCAGCGTGATCGGCAGGTCCCTTTCGTAGGTATGAACAAGACCTTCCCATTTGCCGGCTAGCGTCTGCAGGTCTCTATCAGCGTCGGCGGGCGGAGCCTGAAAGAGCAATCCACCTTCGTCTTTCTTTGCCGCCGCGTCAGCCGGGAGACTGACAATGTCGATGATCTCTTTCGATAAGAGCGACGGCAGCGCGGTATTCGAATTGGCCAAAGCCACGACGACCAATCGTTTGGCAGGAACGAGCGTTAGCAGCGTGTTAACGCCCCCCATGCCACCGGAATGCGAGACCGTGGATTCGCCCGCGGCGCTCGTTTCGACAAACCAACCCAGGCCGTAGCCGCGGTTCTTGGCCGTCTCGAAAGTGGGTTCCTGCATTTTGCGGCGCGATTCGTCTGAAAGAATCTCTTTCTGGTCCGCTTGCCGATCCCCGCTATGAAACAGACCGAATCGTAGCAAATCATGGGCGCTGGCGTACACGGCCGAACCGCCAGGATGGTCGAAATCGTAAAACGGAATTCGCAATCCGTCGGGCCCATAGCGCACGGCCTCGTACTTTTCCAGCCCAGGGCCAATGTCGACCGACATGTGCGGTAGGCCCAGCGGCAAAAAGACCTCCTCGCGCATGAAGTCGGCATAAGTCTTTCCCGAGGTGCGCGCAATCACGTAATCGATCACGCCGTAACCCAAGTTCGAATACTGAAATCGTTCACCCGGCGCGCTCACCAGGTTGGCGTAGCGACGGATCGTGTCGTCCATGGGCGGGCGATGAAACGGCTGGTCGGCATAAAAGAATTGATAGTGCAGCGGCAAACCGGCCGAGTGATTGCCGACGCGCCTTACCGTCGCGTTCGCGGCGTCGCCGACGCGCGCCACGATCTTTGCCTCGCCAAGGTAATCATTGATCGGCTTGTCGAGATCGATCTTGCCGCGCTGGACGAGAAGGGCCAGCCCAGTGGCGGTAATCGGCTTCGAGATCGAGGCCAAGGAATACATCGTATGTTCGTTGGCGGGAACGCGATTCTCGCGATCGGCCCAACCGAAGCCCTGCTCCCAAATGATCTGTCCATCGCGCGCCACCGCCACAGCCACGGAAGGAACGCTGTGCTTGGCCAGTTCCTGTGGAATCTTAGCGCGCAAGGCATCGAACTCGTCGGCCGCGGCTTGCGCCAGGACCAATGTGGTAATACCGACGCCCAGTGCGAAGCGCACCAACAGCCGCATGCGATGCATTGCCATTCTCCGCGAATCAAGGTGTAGAAACGTGCGATACGGACCGGATCAGCCCACCGAATGTAATTGGCCGCCGAGGGGGTGTCGAATCGTGGCGGGACGAAAGGTCCGTTCGCGGGCCATTTCTGGGCGTGTTATAGTGGCGCGGCCAGGTAGGGTTGTCGAGCTCAGCTGCTGTCGGAGAACTTTCGCATGCGTCGTATCGGCCTGTATTGGCTCGCTGTCGCGCTCTTCGGCGTGCCGTCGCTGGTGGCCGAGGCGCAGACGCCACGCGGCGCATCGCAGGTAGCCCAGAACACAGTCAACCAGCAAACGCCCGTCTACGACGTAATTCTGCGCGGCGGCACGATTTACGACGGCAGCGGAGGTCCGCCCGGCGTCGGCGATGTCGGCCTGCGCGGCGATCGCATCGCGGCGGTCGGCAATCTTGCCGGAGCGCGCGCCGCACGCGAAGTCGATGTCCGCGGGCTGGCCGTCGCGCCAGGCTTTATCAACATGCTCTCTTGGGCCACGGTGTCGCTGTTGCACGATGGACGATCGCAGAGCGATATCCGCCAGGGCGTGACGCTCGAAGTCTTCGGCGAGGGGTGGTCGATGGGCCCGCTGAACGCGCGGATGCGCAAGGACATGGCCGACGGTCAGGGGGACATTAAGTACGATGTGGCCTGGTCTACGCTGGCCGAATATATGGATTACCTGGTAAGTCGCGGCATCTCCTGCAACGTGGCCTCGTTCGTGGGTGCGACCACGGTTCGCATTCACGTGCTCGGCTACGAGGATCGCCGCCCCACCGCCGATGAACTCGACCAGATGCGACAACTCGTGCGCCAGGCGATGGAGGGAGGCGCGCTCGGCGTCGGCTCTTCGTTGATTTACGCGCCCGCCTTCTACGCCGACACGCAAGAGTTGATCGAGCTGTGCAAAGTCGCCGCCAAGTACCAGGGCATGTACATCACGCACATGCGCAGCGAGGGCAATAAACTATTGGAAGCGGTCGACGAAACGATACGCATCGCGCGTGAGGCGGGCCTGCCCGCCGAGATCTATCATCTCAAGGCCGCGGGGCGCGATAATTGGCCCAAGCTCGGCCGTGTCGTCGAGATGGTCGAAGCGGCCCGCGCCGGCGGAACGCGGATAACGGCCGACATGTACGTCTACACAGCCGGCTCAACGGGCCTGAACGGTGCCATGCCACCCTGGGTGCAAGAGGGAGGTCTGCAGCAGTGGATCGCGCGGATGCGCGATCCGCAAATCCGCGCCCGCGTGGCCGCCGAGATGCGCACACCGACCGACAAATGGGAAAATCTGTTGTTGGCCGCAGGCTCGCCCGATCGTGTGCTGTTGGTCGGCTTCAAGAATCTGGCGCTGAAGAATCTCACTGGCAAGACCCTGGCCGAGGTGGCCCACCGCCGTAAAACCTCTCCCGAAGAAACGGCCATGGACCTGGTGATCGAGGACGACAGCCGCGTCGATACGGTCTATTTCATGATGAACGAGGAAGACGTGAAGCGCAACATCGCGCTTCCATGGGTGAGCTTTGGTTCGGACGCGCCGTCGGAAGCGCCCGAGGGGGCCTTCACGCTGGCCAACACGCATCCGCGCACCTACGGCAACGTGGCGCGGCTGTTGGGCAAATACGTACGCGACGAGAAAGTGATTTCGCTCGCCGAAGCCATCCGCAAGCTCGCCGCGCTACCGGCAGAGAACCTGGGTCTGCGCGATCGCGGGCAGTTGCGGCCGGGCTATGTGGCCGACGTCGCGGTTTTCGATCCGGCCAAAATTCAGGACCACGCCACCTACGCCGAATCGCACCAGTACGCGACCGGCATGATGCACGTTTTTGTCAACGGTACGCAAGTGCTCGCCGACGGCGAACACACCGGCGCCAAGCCAGGCCGCGCCGTGTGGGGGCGCGGGCGGAAGGCACCCTGAGCCCTCGCGCGCTGCCGGCAGTCGAAGAAAGGCAACTAGATGGACACAAATCGTCGGAACTTCATCAAGCTCGCAGGCGCCGCCGGGGCCGGACTCATTGCCGCGGGGCGGGCTTCCGGTAATGAGGAAGCTTTACCCGTGGCTGGCGGCCCAAAGATCGCGAATGGCGCGCAGGCGGCACCCTTCACGACAGAGCTGTTTCTGGATAACCACATGCTCGAAGTCACACCCGGCGTGTCACGCCGGCTGCATCCGCCCAAGAAGCATGTGCTGAACCCTGTGGTGCGCTGCGATCGCTGGTGCGACGGCAACGTCATTCAGCCCTATACCACGATGTACGACCCGGAGGACAAGCTATTTAAGATGTGGGCCCGGACGGGTAGCGATTGGGAGTCACGCTTTATCGACGGCAACGCGGCCTACATGCTCTATTTCACTTCGACCGACGGCGTCCACTGGAACAAGCCCGACCTGGGCGTGATGGAGATCGCCGGCCGCCGCGACCATAACATCGTCTTTACCAGTGACTCGGTTACCGCGACGGACGCCGCCGGCGCTCAAGCGACCAAGCCGTTTGTCGAACCGAGTCAGCCAATGCGGCCCCAGGGTAAGAAGGCGTTCTTTTGGGGAGTGAACAAGCATCCCAACCCCCGCAGCCCGAGCGAGAAATTCGTGGCGCTAGCGATCGTGCAAGATCATCGGCGGGGTGCGCACATCGTCACATCGCCCGACGGCATTCACTGGACGTGCGCGAGCGCCCCGTTCTGGCAAACGCCGAATGACGTCTCTGGTAAAGGAGACGATTGCCTGATGCACTTGATGTACGACCAGGCAAAGCAGAAATGGACAATTTATCGCCGCGTGATTCCGCAGTTTACCGAGCGAATGATCGCAGACGAAAGCGACCGCGATCGGCCGGCCGTCGACCGCTACTATCGCTCGTATGCTTACGCGGATAGCGATGACCTGCGCGATTGGAAGAATCACCGGTTCATACTCAGCATGGACGCCGACGACCCGGCCGACACCGAACTCTACCAATTCGGTTGCCATAAGTTCGGCCAGACTTATGTCGGCTACATGAGCGTGTACTATGTGCGTCGCGAGCAATCGCTGGATATCCATCTCGCCACAAGCCGCGACGGGCTGAACTTCACCCGCGTCTGCCGAGGCCAGCCGTTCATCCCCTCGGGCGCTTTGGGGTATTACGACTACATGGCAATGGCCTGCTCGCAGCCCGAGCCGATCGTTGTCGACGACACCGTGTACATTTACTACGCCGCGGCCAACTTTCCGCACAGCGTCGATGTGGCACGATCCGATCCCGAGACACTGCAAGTGGGCGCGGCCCTGGCGACGTTCAAGCGCGACCGATTTGCCTCGCTCGAAACAAGCGACAAGGACTCGGGACCGTGTCGCGTTGTGACCAAACCATTCACCGTGCGGCAGGCGAAGTTGTTCTTGAACGCCGCCACCTGGATGAAGGGATCGATCAAGGTCGAAGCGTTAACGCGCGATTGGCAGCCGATTCCAGGCTTTGCCGAACCCCAGGCGCGGCCCATCCAAGGAGACGCACTCGACCACCCGGTCCGTTGGAACGACAACGCAGATTTGAGCAAGCTCTTGGGAAAGGAGATTCGTCTGAAGTTCTATATGACGCGTGCGCGACTCCACGCCATGACACTGAGCGACACCGACCGAAAGCTAGGACCGGTCGATAGCGAATACAAATTCGACCCGCTCGGAGACTCCAGTCCCAAGCTCAGTTGACGTCGCGCGATGGCAACACGGCGCGCCATGCCTATGGGTCGGGCCATTGTTATCGGCGCGCCGACTGGAGACAGCCGCGGGGCCGGGACAACGTTCCCGTAGCTCACGCTTGCCAGTAATGGACGGCAGGCAATTCACCGATATTGCCGGCAAAAGTCCGGCATTTACCCCTGTATCGCCCCCTTCCCAATCCTCTGCGGTGGGCTAAGCTTTTATGTTGCGTCCTGTTGGGTCGCCTCCTTTCTGGCACGAAGCCTATCGGCGGCCCTGAGGTTCGGGATGCCCCGCGTCGAACGCCTCCCGCTCCCGTTCCTTCCGACGAGGCCCACACAGATGGCCGGCGACAATCGCCTTCGTGGCATCTTTACACCTAATATCGTGCCGCTCGATGCGCGCGGCGACATCAACGAGCCCGAGCTGCGCCGCTACACCGATTGGTTGATCGAGCACGGCGTACATGGCCTGTATCCCAATGGGTCGACCGGCGAGTTCAACCGCTTCACCGTCGAAGAGCGGCGTCGCATCATCGCGATCATGGTGGATCAAGCGCGCGGCCGGGTGCCAATCCTGGCTGGCGCCGCCGAGGCCAACGTCCGCGAGACGATTGCCGCCTGCGAATATTATCACGAGCTGGGCGTGCGAGCGGTGGCGATTGTTTCGCCCTATTACTACAAGCTCAGCCCGCCGGCCGTGTATGCCTACTTTCGCGAGATCGGCCGGCACACGCCGGTCGACGTGACGCTCTACAACATTCCGATGTTCGCTTCGCCGATCGACGTGCCGACCGTGCAGCGTCTGAGCGAAGAATTCGAGAAGATCGTGGCGATCAAGGATTCCTCGGGCGATTTGCCGCACATGATCCGCATGATCGCGGCGGTGCGTCCCAATCGGCCCGACTTCAGCTTCCTCACTGGCTGGGACGCGGCGCTGATGCCGATGCTGCTAATCGGCTGCGACGGCGGCACCAACGCCACTAGCGGCGTCGTGCCCGAAATCACACGCAAGTTGTACGACCTGACCACCAGCGGCCGACTGGACGAAGCCCGCGAGCTGCAATACAAGGTTGTGCGGCTGTTCGACGCCATGATGTATACGGCCGATTTCCCCGAAGGCTTTCGCGCCGCTCTGTCGCTGCGCGGCTTCGAGCCAGGCGTGGGACGGCAGCCCATGTCTGAAGGACAGCAGATCGAGTTATCGACGGTGCGCGACACGTTGCAATGCCTGCTGGCTGAAGAGGGCTTTACGAATGAGCCGATTGGCGGCTGTCCGGCGACTGGCCGCGTTGATCCAAAAGCCGTGAGCCAGATCGTGCAGGGAGTGCTGGCCGAACTCAATCGCCGCGGCCTGGCGAATTGAGGCTATCGGTAGCGGAGAAGAGAACAACCACGAATCGCTCGAATTGGACGAATGAAGAAGGCCAGCGTGTTCCCATTCGTGTCATTCGTGGTTTCGACGAATTTGGCCATCGATCGAGAGAATTGAATTGCAGGGAACTGAGAAATATTTGCCACAGAGGACGCCGAAGTCACAGAGGTAGAAGTTCGAGATGGAAACTGGCGGCACGCGGTCAATGGTGAATGCCACTTACTCGTTGCGACCGCTTCTTCCTCACTATCCTCTGAGTACTCAGTGGTGAAATCTGTCTTCGGTATTTCGGATTGACGCGCAGTATTTCATGGCTCGGAAAAAAGCAAAACCTTCTGCTGCGGCGGGTCGAGCGCGCAATGCCGCGCGCGGGCAGAAGCCTGCCGCTAGCCGGCCGCCGCGCGTACGCCGGGTGGCGGCTGCTGCAAAGCCAATCGTCCCTGAACCAGCTTCCAAGCTGGAACAAAAGTCGTTGCCGCCCCACGACGGCCTGAGTATCGCACTTGTCGAGGTTGGCAATCTGACCCCGGCCCTGGTCGTGGCGGATCGCTGCGCCAAGTCGGCCGGTGTGCATATCCTGGGAATCGAAAGCACCGACAGCCCGGTGCAGTGCATCAAACTGGTCGGCCGCGCCGCCGACGTCCGCGAAGCGGCCGAACAAGGGGCCGAGCTCGCCCGGCAGATGGGCTCGACCTGCATTTGGACGACCATGCTGGCGCCCCTGGCGGCAACCCGCGCGCTGGCCGAACAACCACCCGCCTACAGTCCGCTGCTGGACGCCTACGACTCACGCAATCCTTTGGAGAATCACATGAGCAGTTCCGACGCCATCGGCCTGATCGAGACGCAAGGGCTCGTGGCCGCGTTACACGCCACCGACGACATGCTGAAATCCGCCAGCGTGCAACTGGTGGGCAAGGAAAAGATTGGCGCAGCCTACGTGACGATCGTCATCCGCGGCGACGTCGCGGCCGTGCAAGCCGCCATTGCCGTGGGCAAAGACACGATCGAACGCTTGGGCGGAAAACTGATCATGGCCGACGTTATACCTCGACCGCACGCCGAGCTGGCTGCGCTACTGCCGAAGTAAGGGGCAATTGAGGGACGGCACGAGGTGTCCGATCTACTAGTCCACGTACCACTTGCCGTGAACTTGTCGAAAACTGACTACTTCTGAAAACGACCCCTCTCGTGTGATCTGTCGCGTTGCACCGGTAACAGGATCGGACTGGGTTTCAACGACTTGAGTGGTGCCGGTGCATTTCGCGCTCGCCGTTGCCCCTTCCCTCGCGATACTTGTCAGGTCGCGAACAATGATCACCGACGGATTGTTCGCTTTGGCGATATAGTTGTGGGCGGCCACGTAGAGTTCAAGCTTGTTCGTCGCGCTTTTAGCGACGCGCGCTGCAATCGTTGGCATCTCCTTGATCAGTCGCTTATTCTCGTCGTCGGTCCAATTTCGATCGAATTCCTCCCAATGGACGTCATACTTTTTAACAATCGCCCGCAGCGCTTGGTCTTTTGAAGTGCCCGCTTGCAGCGCGACGTGCAATACTTCGCGCTCGTGGCGCTCGTCGGTGAAGAGAGCAAACAGCGCTCGGCGATCGGCGTCGTTGATAGCCTTTTTGTAGGCGGCGAAGGCGGCTTCGGGCCATTCGTGCCCGACGTTGCTCTGTACGTCCACAGCATTTGAATTGGTGTGCGGCGCCACGAGCAAGAAGGTTGCAGCGGTCAGGTATTGGATAATAAACGGGCTCCGGCGCATGGACGTACCTATATCAAAGCTTGCTCGTCGTTCGTGCTTGAGTTCGATACCGGCAGCAGCATCATGACGCACGTTCCCTGGGGCGTGCTGTCAATCTCCACCCGCCCGCCATGCGCGGTGACGATGCGCCAGCATTTTGACAGCCCGTTCCCCAATCCACGGCCGGCGCCGCGGCCGGAATAGAACGGATCGAAGGCGTGGCGGCGTACATCGGATGGTATGCCAGGGCCGTTGTCATGGACGCTGATTGCAATGTGCCGTGATGGCGGCATATTGCACGACGCAGGGTGCTCTTCGGCGCCTCGTCTGTCGCGTGCGGGCTTGCCCCTCACCCTGCCCTCTCCCACGAGGGGCGAGGGTTCTGAGCCGTGCCGTGCGGCGATGGTTTCTTGGAATTGCTGCACACTGCAAACGATCTCGATACGGCCGCCGGGCGAGAGGGCATCAAATGCGTTTTCGCACATGGCCCGTAGTGCGACCTGCAATTGCGTGACGTCGGCGTGCAGCGCGGGAAGATCGCGCGGGCAATCGAAAGCGAGCGTAACGCTCTGGGCTTCGGCCCGCGTGGCAAGCTCGGCGACGACGGTTTCGATGGTTTGTGCGACGTTACATGGTTCCAGCCGCGGTTGCGGAGGCCGGGCAAATAGCATCAGGTCGGCGATCATTTCATGCACACGACGAGCCTGGGTGTTGATCACCGCCAGTTCGCGCCGTCGTTCCGGATCTTGTTCGTGCCGCAAAAACAACTGCGCCCGGCCCGAGATCACGGCCAGCGGATTGTTGATTTCATGACCGGCGCCTGCGGCAAACTCAGCCAACGATTCCAGCTTCTCTTCTTCGAGCCGGCGATCGAACTGCGTTTCCAACTCCACCAGCCGCGCGAACTTGGATGCCGTGTGGGCGAAGTTCTGCGCAGCAAATCCAGGCGACACAAGCCAACGCTGCCGGGCTGCTTCGGCGCGACTACCAATCTTGGCCGCATGAGCGGCCGTTGTCTTTGCCGACGGTTTTTTCCGCGAGGGAGCCTTGGACTTCGCCCGAGCGTTTGGGTCAGGCTGCTGCTTGAGCCATTCTGGCAGTGCCGCCACGCAGTCGGCCGTGCACCCGATCGCCCTGAGCCACTTCGGTGCGCCGTGCAGCAGCGCAACGAGATAGCTGTGTCCAGAGTAAACTCGCCCGCGAGCCGCGGCTTGTTCGGCCGCGATGACGTCGGCAGCCGCCAGTGACGCCAGCTTCGCCGCGACAAGTGGCTCACCAGACTTAGCCCGGCGCGGCTGCCCATTTTCCGCGGGCCAATGCGCCACGAGCGAGGCGAGATTCGCAGCCAGCCAGCTGGCCAGTTCGTTAATGGTGGTCGCTTGCGACGAGCCCTCGCGAAGCCGCGACGGTTGGCAGACGGTCCACAGAGCGAGGGCCGGATCAAGCGCCAGGGCCTCGGCCAGTTGCTGGTGTGCGTGTTGGTCCGTCGGCTCGATCAACACCTGCAACAACGCTGCCGCCGTTGGCTCGGCCAGCGGTAGTCGGCAACTACAATCGCCAATCGATAGCGGCGGTAGTCGCTCGATCACGGGCCCACCATTTCGTACGACGGCGTATTGGTGAGATGGGGCCGCGCAATGGCAGGGCACTGGCACCACTCGCGTGGCACAGGAACTGGCCTGGCAACACACTTGCGCACCAGCACAGGCGCAGCCATACCCGCCGAACGCGGTCCAAGCCGCTCGTCGCTCGACGATTCGGCCGATCACACCACAACCGCCGACCGAGCTTGACCCGGCCGACGGCGTTTTCTAAGCCGACAGATTCATTGCGCCCAGCGGACGGACACGACTCAACCGGCCGACAGCGTCTCGATGTCCAACAGGTGGCACATGTGCTCGATCAGCGTATCGACCTCGAACGGCTTGTGGAGGAAATCGTTGGCCCCCGCAGCGCGGAGATCTTCGATCTTGTCCTCTTCCACCATGCCCGAGATGCAGATGATCCGCACATCGTCCATGGTGCTGTCGCCGCGCACGCGCTGGCAGACTTCCTTGCCGTTGATATCCGGCAACATGACGTCCAGCACGATCAGGTCAGGGCGATATTCCTTGACCATCATGCCCGCATCGAACCCGTTGTTCACGCTGCGGACCTCGAAACGTCCATCGCGGTTCAAGACGTCGGTGATCAACTCGACGAGTTCTTCGTCGTCGTCAACGATCAACACCTTGCGTTTGCCGCTTTCCAAAGCGTCTGTCGGGATGCCGTTGTCGCGCATGAACGAGAAAAGCTCGTTACGCGGAATACGGCGAAAGCGACTACCGGGGACCCGAAACCCCTTAAGCTGTCCAGAATCAAAGCAGCGAATGATCGTCTGTTGGCTAACCTTACAGATCTTCGCGGCTTCACCCGTCGTAAAGACAGTCTTCATAAATGCTAACCATCCCTCTCCCTAGCCGATGGTAAGGCTAGTCTCAGCGGGACTCTCAGCCACCTGCTTTATGAGGGGCGAGAGTACCTAGTCCTCCGTGTGACGCTAGTCGACAGCTAGCCCTTAGCACGCGGTATTCGTAAATCCTTTACGTCCCAGACCTTTTGCATTCGACAACCTCATCCAGCCCTGCCGAGATTGCCGAATTTGCCATCTACAGCGATTATAGCTATCTTCCGAAACGAGTCAATATTGATCTCGTCGCCGCAACCTTCTTCTGAAAAGCAACTTACGTCGCTCACCTCAAACTGTGTAGAGGCGGCTTGCGAGCCCTTCCCAGCTCCATTCCAGACCACTCTCAAGGGGTCCTGCGGGGCTTCGACAACTGGGGCAAGTCGCGTGGCTTCTGGCTGGGTTAAACGACCCAGCAAGACCTGCTCGGACGCCCTCGCAGGCAACGAGCGATCGTCAGGCCGACGGCGCGCCGCCGGCCGGCGGCGGCTCGCCGGCCAGGCCCACCATGTCCAACAACGCCAAAGCGTTGGTGGTACTGGCAATTCCGGGCCGCAAGTGATAGTCGAAAGTCATTTTTCGCTGCGCACCCTCGCCCGCGAATTGCTCGCGGAAATGCACCGCCCGGCAAGCCGACGACAAGGGGGGCTCTGCGGCCAGCTCCAGATCGTGAGTCGATACCGCCCCCAGTGCATGGTGCGCCAGCAATCGATCGACCACCCGGCGAACTGCAATCTGGCGATCGCGCGAATTCGTGCCGTGCAAGATTTCGTCCAACAGGAATACGAGCACGGGCGACCCTGGCGCATCGCATTGCCGGGCACGCTCGACGATCGATTTCAACCGCTGCAATTCTGCCAGGAATAACGACACGCCGTCAGCCAGCGAGTCGTCGATACGCATGCTGGTTTCCACCACGACAGACGGCAACGACAAGCGGCCAGCGCATACAGGCGCCCCGGCCTGCGCTAGCACCAGATTCACGCCCGTGGCGCGCAACAACGTGCTCTTGCCCGACATATTGGATCCCGTCACCAGCAAGAACGTGCCGTCGGGCCCCAACTCGACGTCGTTACCCACACGCTTCGCCGTGGAGATCAAGGGATGCGCCAGGTCGCGGGCAGTAACCAAGCGCGATCCCCGTGGATCAACCACCGGATATGTCCAGGCCGGATGGTCGTATGCCAGAGTGGCTAGCGAGCAGAGCGCCTCGAACTGCGCCAATGCGTCCAGCCAATCACGCAGGTGCGGACCCACATGGCGCTGCCACCGTTCCAAAGACGCCAAGACGTGAAAGTCCCACAGCGTCGTGGCCTGAACGATTCCATAGACCAATTGCGAGTAGCGCAGGTCGGCCAGATCCAATCTCCGCCGCAGTCGCGTCAATTGCTCGTGCGCCCGATGACCGCCGACAGACAGTTGTTGCTGCAACTTGACCAGCGCCGGCGTCGTTACGGGCCACGATTCGACAAGCGCCAGCATTTCAGCAAAGCGATGTAGCTGCTGCTCGCCCGAGTCGATCTGCCGAAAAATTTCATGAAGGCGCCCCACCAGGAGATAACTGATAGCCATTTGCGCGCACACAAGCGCTTGCCACCACAGTCCCCCCGCAAAGCCCGACAAATTCAAAACGGCCAGAACTACGAGCAGCAAAGGGGACAGGCGGGCGTACCACGAGAGCCACGGTCGCTGCGCCAGCCAGGAGGGCCCTTCGGCCCAGCGTACCAGCGGTTCGGCGTCCGCCAACTCCTTACCGCCAGGCAACGATTGACCGCGCCAAGTGAGTTCCTGCCGCAGGTCCAATTGCGCGGCTAACTCCGCCACGCTCTGCTGGCGTGACAGCACGTCCCCCGCATCGGCAGGTGTCAGCAGCCAACGAGCCAGGCAAGTGCGTCCCGCGCTTGTGGTAGCCACACAACAAAGACGGAACAAAGAGGCCGGGCCGAACAAATCAAGATCCCGGGCCGTGGCCGTCAGCACCACGCCCGCCGGCAATTCCGCCGCCGGCAATCGATCCCAGCGACGATCCAAGCGAGCCAATCCGTGCCGGTTCAACATGACCATGCCGCCCGCATGCGCTTGCTGGCGTCGTACCCAGCGATGTCGGACCACCAGTGCGACAAAAACACAAACGCCGCCAAAGGCCGCCAGCGGCCAAGGCCAAGACGGCCCGGCGCCGCGCCACCACCAACCGCCGAGGAGCATCGCCGCAACGAATACACCCGCTACGACGCGCAGGTTCGAGAGCCGATCGGAACGCCCTTGCCAATCGCGTATTTCCGCCTCGAACTGCCTGACGCGCTGTTGGTAAATAGCCCTGCGATCCAGAGACGCGGAAGCATCGAGCACGCGCGTGTCACACCTTTCTAGTCACCAGCAAAAGGGCCGGTCGTTTGCGACGAGGATTGTCGTTGGATATGCGGCGCCACGCCGCGCGGTCGGCTAACGACGCCCTTCCAGGTGGACCATCACCAGCGCCAGATCGGCTGGTGTAATTCCACTAATTCGGCTGGCTTGGGCCAGGCTGGTGGGCCGCACGCGTGTCAGTTTCTCGCGTGCCTCGTTGCGCAATTGTCCGATGATTG
>DASXEJ010000269.1 GCA_036490175.1 Pirellulales bacterium
TGGCGCCAATCGTCGTTGACAAACCGCAACGCACTCAGGCCGAAATCGGCTAAGAGGCGAGTATGCCGTAAGTGCTGGCCTGATTTCAAGGGAAGAAATCAAAGATCGTGGGTGCCACGGTTGGCTTGTCCAACCGAGTGCCCGCTAGACGGCCACCAAGAAATTTCGCAGGGTGTCGGCCGGATAGAGGCAAAAGCCGTACTCACGCGAGGTCAGCACGCTCGTAGCGCGCGATAAGCGCATCGCATCGTGACGCCGTCTGAGCAGATCGCGGCGGCGCGGCTCGATCCAGGCCTGCAGCGCCTCGTTCGCCGCGCGGATGGCATGGCATCGCTCGCGACCGTTCTCGCGGGTTTGCTCGGTCTGCAACCACTGCGATTTGAGCGCCAGCCAGCGCGCGACATCAACCGGCGCGCGATCCCAATCGTGCAAGGCGGCAATGTACCGCTCGGGATGATACTCCAAATCGCGCAGCTCCTGATCCAGGTGCCGCACCTCGTCCGGAGCGACGCCCTGGGTGGCCGATGCCAGGTGCAGCGTGGCCGAGATCACCAGATAGTCCGGCGGCTCTAGCCCGAAGAAGCGGCGGATGAGTTCGTCGGTCAATTGATCGTATTTGGCCCCGCCGATGCCGTGCACGAACAGATCCGACAAGACAAGCCTGGCAAACAAGGTGGTCACAAGCGCGCGGCTGCGGAGCTTGATCCCCTGTGCGGCCAGGCCGGCCAAGGCTTCGATGGCGTGGGTTGGATCGGCGCCATCGGCCAGCGGCAACTCGAATTCGATGCGGCGGCGATCGGTCAGCGTCATGCCGGCAGCGTGGCGACGGACGAACAAACGCCGCCGACGCGGCGCCGCCGAGGTCCACAACCAATACGGCGCTTCCAGCCATTCGCCGTCGATGGCCAGGTTGGGCACGGGGTGATTGGCGCTGCGGACGTGATTCAGGCGGCGATAAGCGTTGACGGCGTCGTTGTACACGTCGCGAAATCGCGGCAGCTCGACGAGCACGTGCGAGGTAAACCAATGAAATGCCTGTAGCGCACAGACCTGGCTCTGCGGAATCTCGAGCGTTTGCAGCCCCCATGCTGCTTCCAACTGATGCCGGGCTTGGGACAGGCATTGCCCCAGGTTGCGCGTCTGATTGGTCCGCGCGCGGACCAGCGGCCAATATTCCTCGAGCAGCGGGTTCGGAACCAGGCCGTGAACCCAGGTTGAGGCGCGTTCGCCGAAATCGGCGAACAGCGTGCGATCTTCGATGTCGCGCTCTTCGTACGGAATTTCGTCGGAGGCGACATCGAAGGGAATCGATTCCACCAGTGGCGCTTCGAGCGATCCGCCCGGCACGCGCAGCGACACATGTTTGACCGTGTCGTTATCGATCACCAGGTTGATGGGGAGGGCGTCGTTCTCGCGGGCCAGTCGATTGAGCGCGAAATTCTTGAACCATACGCCCGGATGAAATAGCTCGGGCTGATGCCCGGCGACGAGCAACCGCTTACACTCGTGCGGGACGTCCACCTTTCGATAAGAGGCCGTATAGCGATGGGCCAGTTCGACCAGCTCTTGGCGGCCGGCCGTCGAAAGGTCATCGAGCGAGCGCCCGTGCAGATTACAACGATGCGCGCGGCGCCGCTGGATATTGGCGGCGAGCAAGCCGCGCACTTCGGCCGGCGGGGGATCGATGAGTATAGACCCATTCCCACGCGGGGCGCGAAAGCGGCGATTTAGTGGCGCGTCATTGCCGGCGGTCATCCGGCCCTGTCTCCGCACATGGTACGCGCGTGGGGCGTCTTGGGCCGCGGCTCTAGTTTGGACATCGCTCTGGCCAGCACGTCGTTGTAGTGGGCGAAGCGCGTGTCGGCGTCGTCCAGGGCTCCGCCGAACGAACGGGACAGGTCGAGGTATAACAGCGGCACCGCCAATTCGCGAATGCGAAAACCCACGTGCGCGGCCTGCACCCACAGCTCGAGCGGCATGGCATAGCCGGTCTCGGTCAGCTTCAGCTCTGCGAGCGCCGGCACGCGATAGGCCTTGAAACCGCAAAACGCGTCGGTCAATTGCAGGCCCAGCAGTTCGTTCAGGCGCGCGGTGAGCCGCTCGTTGATTTTGCGGCGATCCGCCGGGGGCTGGCTGTCTCCGCTGAACTGGGCCAGATACCGGCTGCCCGACACCATGTCCTGGCCCTGGCACGCTTCGAAGAAACTCGGAATCAAGCGCGGCTGGTGCTGACCGTCGCAATCGATCGTGACCAGCACGTCGTATTTGTTTTGCAAGGCGAAATCGAACGCCGAACGAAGTGCCGCTCCATAACCCCGATTGTGCTCGTGGGTGACGACATGAATGCCGGGTTCGGCCGCCAATAGTTCGGCAGTGCCGTCGCTCGATCCATCATTGACGACCAGGATGTCGCTACTGTAGCGGCGCACTTCCGCCAGGACGGGGCCGACGTGGCTCGCTTCGTTATACACGGGCAAGGCCGTAAGCAGTCGTTGCGACATGGGCGCACCTCGATTGGGAAAAAGCGCAGGACAACGCCGCCAACGCCCGCCAGAAAATCGTCGCTGGCAATTCTAGGTGGCTCAGGCGGCAAGTCAACGCTGGGCCACGGCCGGTGGGGCGCCGGCTGCGGTGTGCCGAAAGAGAGTGCGATCTCTAGGCCCACCGGAGCGGGTCGCGCTCTTGACTGCTGGCCCAAACCTTGGCAGCGGGAAATTGGCGCGCCAGCACCTCGGCGAGCCAATCGAGGGCGAAGCGCTCGCTGGCGTAATGTCCGGTCAGGACGAGGGTCATGCCGGTGGCTTCGGCCTCGAGCGCGGTATGAAATCGCGTCTCGCCGGTCACGAAGCAATCGCATGCCGCGCGCCGCGCATCGGCCAACAACTCGCCGGCGCTGCCGCAACCGACGGCGATCTTAGTGACGTGGGCCTGTAAATCTCCGACGACTTGTACGGCGTCGATCGACAGGAAGCGCTTCACGCGCTCGACGACCTCGATCAAAGAAATCGGTCGCAACGGACTGCCGCAGCGGCCGGTTCCTAGTCGCCGTCCGTCGGGATCTTCTAAGCGCGTGACGAGCGGTTCGATCTGTTCCAGTCCAATACCCGCGGCCAGCCGCTGATTGATCCCCTCGGGCGCGGAATCAAAGGCGGTGTGCGGACTGTAGACTGAAACGCCGGCGCGGGCCAGCGTCCACAGCAAGCGCCCATCAGGCGCGTCGGTCGTAAGCCGCTTGAGCGCGGTGAAGGGCAACGGATGATGAACCACGATCAAATCCGCCTTTTGTGCGACGGCTTCTTCGGCCGTGGCGCCCGTGATCGTCAGGCAGGTCATGATGCGGCTGGCGGCGAGGCGGCGATCGCCGACCAGCAATCCGACGTTATCCCAAGCCTCGGCCAGCCGTAGCGGCGCAAAGGCATCCAGGAAGCGAGCCACGTCGTCGACAGTAACCATGGAATGACTCGTTGGGGGTAGCGATAACGCATGCAGCGCGCTTTAGCTTCTGCACGATTAAGCATAGCGTAGCGCAAGGACTCACTACGGGACGAGCCGCGACCGCCCTGATGTGCAAACAATTGCAGGCCCGCGGGGCGGGTCGGTTGGTCGCAGGAGGCTACAGCCGTTAGAATCGGCGAGATCGAAAGGACCGAAGTGCATGCCGCCATTTCAAATTGCCATCAAAATACGCAACCTGCGTTTGCCGCTGAAGCGCGCGTTGCAGGTGGCCCATCAATTGGGTGCGACGGCCGTCGAAATCGACGGTCGTGAGGAGATTCGTCCTGCCGATCTTTCCGACTCGGGGCGCCGGCAGTTGCGCAAACTGCTGGATGACCTGAACCTGCGCGTGGCGGCCGTCAGCTTTCCGACGCGGCGTGGCTACAACGTGGCCGAATCGCTCGACGAGCGCGTCGCGGCGACAAAAAATGTCATGCGGATGGCCTACGAATTGGGGAGCTCGATCGTGGTGAACCAGGTGGGCCGTGTGCCGGCCGACGCCGAGGCACCCGATTGGCCCATCCTGCTCGAAGCTCTCACCGATCTCGGCGCGTTTGGGCAACGCGTAGGAGCCACGCTAACGGCTGAAACCGGCAGCGAGAGCGGCGAGGATCTTGCCCGGCTGATCGCGGCGCTGCCGGACGGGTCGTTGGGCGTAACTTTCAATCCCGGCAATCTGATCATCAATGGGTTTATCCCTTTGGATGCCGTGGCGGTGCTGGGCCGCAGTATTCTGTATGTGCACGCCAAAGATGGGGTCCGCGATCAGGCGCGCGGACGCGGCGACGAGGTGGCGCTGGGGCGCGGTGTGGCGGACTTTCCGGCGATCCTGGGGGCCCTGGAAGATTTCAACTATCGCGGGGCTCTGTGCGTCGCGCGCGACCAGGCCGAAGACCCGGCGTTCGAAATCGGCCAGGCCATCAAGTTTCTACAGAGTCTTAGTTAACAGCGCCTGAATTAGCAGCGCCTGACCTGATCGTCGGCAAGAGTCGTTACGCTTCGACCAGCACCGTATCGTCGTGCTGGTAGCCGGGCGCGCAGCAGCAGAGGAAGCGCAGTTCTTCGCGTCCCGTGTTTGTGATCTGGTGTTCAGTGCCGGGAGGAATGGCGATGGCATCCCCCGGGCCCACCGGGCGCGTTTCGGTGGCGATCCGCATCAGGGCTGTTCCCTCGAGGATGTAATAAATCTCCTCGGTCTGCGGGTGCCAGTGCGGAGTCGTCGACAGGCCGGGCGCCAGCCGCGCTTCGGCCAGGCTTTGCTTGACGATGCACGAATTGCGATCGGCCAGCAGCTCGCGAATCTGGGATCCGTCTTTGGTCGTGAAAGCTGCCACTTCGTTGATATTGCGGATGTCCATCGGTGCTAGCAGCAGACAGTGTTTGGAAATGAAGGTTTCAGTCGTCGATGCTTGTTCGCTCGGACGGCATTGCTGATTCACGGGACTCGGCCGCGGCCATCTGCTCGCGTGCGTTTACTTATTTACGTTGGATGCCGACGCGTGCCGGACGGTATTCGCGCACATCCCAATCGGCGGGCCCGGGCAGCGTGGCAAAATCGAAACGCTCGTCAGCCTCGACGACGAACGTACTTCCGGCGGGCGCAGCCTGCCACAAGTGCGTTAGCATGGTGATGATCTCTTCGGCGCGGCTGACGTAGAAGTCGTAGGGAGGGGAACAAAAGACCACCCAGGGAGTGGAACCCAGGTCGGGCAGACGTCTTGCCCAAATAAATGTGTTGGCGGGAACAACCTGCGTGCCGGCCGCCACTTGTAACGTGGCGATATTTTCACGAATCACCGCGGCCGTGGGAAAGTGCTGTTCGATGAAGGTGGCCTGTGCGGCGCCGCGGCTGAGGGCTTCGAGCCCGAGCGCTCCGGTACCGGCAAACAGGTCGATAGCGTGTGCGCCGACGACCGACGGACCGACCAGATTGAAAACAGCCTCGCGCACACGATCCTTCATCGGGCGCGTGCGTACGTCGCCGGTGTATTTGAGCCGGCGCCGCGCGTACATGCCCCCGATTATCCGCAGGGGGGTAGGGCTCGACGCTGGGGGGTCGTCACGCGGCGGATTGCGTGCAGACCGTGAGGGGCGGTTCACGTCGGAGTCCTTTGAGCGCACAATATATGATGCTGATTACGTCGAACTAACGGCAGTGGCGACACCACGGTCGTGCGGCGGGCTTATCCCGCTGGCGCAGCCATTTGAGCATGTCGCGACGTATACAACTATGGTACGTTTACGATTTCCCAGGCGGAAGCGTAAGGTGAGCAAGCGCCGCTGCCGTTTTCCAACACTTTTTCCGAGAGGGTTTGGCACAATGCACTTCCGTGTTTGCCTGGTGATTCTGGCAGCAGGCGTTTTGGCGGTGGCTGCTCCGCGCGTACAGGCTCAGGACTCGTCGAAAAAGGACGCATCGCAGGACCCGGTTGCCGCCTTCGAAGCGGTGTTTTCCGACTGGAAGAAGATTCTGGCCGAACTGAAAAAGAATACCGCCGAGGACCGCGCAGCCAAGCCGGACGATCGTGAAAAGCTGGCCGAGCAGCGCAAGGAAATCTTCAAGCGCGCCGAGGCTATGGAGCCCAAGATCAAGAAGGCGGCCGAAGACGCCTACATAGCAGAGCCCAACAAGCACAAAGACGTGGGCGCCTTTCTGGAATCGATCATTGTGGCCGCCGAGCGTAAGGACAAGTACGAGGAAGCCTTGCGGGTGTCGAACATCCTGATCGACAAGGGTTACGACAACAAATCACTTCCCGCGGTCGCGGGCCGCGAGGCGTTCTGGTCCAACGATTTCGACACGGCCGCCAAGGATTTCAAGATCGCCGCCGACGCCAAAACGTTAGACGAAAAGGGGCAGCAGCTCTATGAGCAAGTGCCCGAGTATCAGAAGAAATGGGCCCGCGAGAGCGAGATCCGCGCGGCCGAGGCCAAGGCCGACGATTTGCCGCGCGTGAAGCTGAAGACTAGCAAGGGGGACATCGTCGTCGAGTTGTTCGAGAACGAGGCGCCCAACACCGTTGCCAATTTCATCAGTCTAGTTGAAGCCAAGAAATATGACGGTACCCCATTTCACCGTGTGATCCACGGCTTTGTGGCTCAGGGGGGCGATCCCAAGGGGGATGGCACCGGCGGCCCGGGCTATACGATCGCCTGCGAGTGCGGGCGGGACGATCACCGCGAGCATTTTCGCGGATCAATGAGCATGGCCCATGCCGGCAAAGACACCGGCGGATCGCAATTCTTCCTGACGTTCACCCCGACGGCGCATCTTGATGGCCTGCACACCGTGTTTGGCCGCATCATCGAGGGTCTGGACGTCTTGTCTGAGTTGCAAAAGCGCGACCCCGGCGCGGCCAATCCGCCCGAGGCCGACAAGATCATCAAGGCCACAGTCGTACGGAAGCGCGACCATAAGTACGAGCCCGTGACGCTGGCCAAATAGCGCGGGCCCCTAAGTGACCCGAGTTCGGCCGCCGATCGTACGCAAGAGACTTTGCGCACAGCCTCCGCGATTGATACGCTGCGCCTGGGGCGCGGCCGTGGCCGGCCGTGCGGCGTGGGCGGTTATAGCCCCTCGTTCAGGCCTTGCAAATCTGCGGGCAGAAAGCGGCCATCGCGGCGCACCAACTCGTCGTCGAACCAGATTTCGCCGCCGCCATAGTTGGGCGTCTGAATCAGCACCAGGTCCCAATGGACCCGGCTGCGATTCCCATTGTCGCACTCGTCGTAGGCGTTGCCCGGCGTGAGATGGATCGAGCCGCCGATCTTTTCATCGAAGAGCGTGTCCAGCATCGGCTGCCGCACCAGATTGTTGCAGCCGATAGACCATTCGCCGATGTAGCGGGCCCCCTCGTCGGAATCGAGAATCTTGTTCAGCTTGTCCGACTCGTTGCGGCTGGTGGCGCGCACGATTTTTCCCTGGTGGAACTCGAATTCGATCCCTTCGAACACGGTCCCCTGGTAGCGCGAGGGAGCGTTGTAGCGAATGGTCCCCTCCAGGCTGTCGCGGATTGGCGCCGTGAATACTTCTCCATCGGGAATGTTCCGCTGGCCATAACAGGGACGGACGTCGATCCCGCGGATAGAAAATTGCAGGTCCGTGCCCGGCCCGACAAGACGCACCCGATCGGCGGCCTTCATCCTGGCGACCAGCGGCTCTTGGTCCTTGGCCATCTTGGCGTAATCGGCCGTGCAGACTGAAAAGTAGAAGTCCTCGAAGGCCGACGTGCTCATGTTAGCGGCCTGGGCCATGGCATCGGTGGGATAGCGGAGCACGACCCACTTCGTTTTGGGGACGCGGATTTCGCTGTGGACCGGATGCCACCAATGCTTCTGATACAGGTCCATGCGCTCTAGCGGAACGTCCGAGAATTGGCTGCTGTTGGTCGCGCCGCGGACGCCGATGTAGGCGTTCATTTCCTTCATCCGTTCGGCCTCGAGATGGCCGGCCAGCGTCATGTTCTCCGTCGTGCCGGTGCGATACAGCGCGCGTAGCACCTCGTTGTTTTTCAACGTCACAAGCGGTATCGCGCCGCGGGCGGCCGCCAGCTCGACCAGCCGGCATACCAATTGGGGCGAGGGAACATCAATGGCTTCGATCAGGATCTTCTCGCCCGGCTGCAGTTCGCAACTATGGTCGATCAGAATTTCGGCCAACCGCTCTATGCGTGGGTCGTTCATAAGCTCGCAACGCCGTTCGGTAGTGATCTCAGTGCCCTTTGGGGCGTTCATAATAGGCGATTCGTCCTCAGCCAACAATCGGCCGCCGCGGTGCCAGGCTCGCCTTATTCGCGGGCGTTACAACCCCTACGATTGGCCGCCAGCGGCGCGGCACTTTGACGCGTCGTAACCCGCGGCCTATACGAATGTAGGAAAAAAATCGCGCCTTGCGAACACTTGGGACCGGTCGGTCGCGCGGCAAATCACTGCGCGCCCCGTGGCCGTCCGCGCGATCGATTGACAACAACATGGATGCGCACCCGACACAGCCTGACTCGACTCGCGCTGAATCCACGATCGCGCGCGCGCTGGACGCGCGGCGCGAACGGATGCAGGCGCTCGCCACCGCGCGACGCGAACGGCTGGGAAAGCTCGAGGCCGACATTCTCGAGCGGCTGGACGCGGTGGCCGCCGACCTCGACGGGCGGCTGGCATCGTCACATTCCCGTGGCACGGAAGATGTCGAACGGGCCGGCGAAACTCTGGCACGCACGACCGAGCTGACGGAGCGTGCGACCGAACTGGACAAGGTGGCCGCGGATCTCGACCACCGCGCCGCCGCATTAGCCGCGCACGAGGCCACCTGCGCGGGGCGGCAAGCCGAACTCGAGGCACGGGCCCAACAGATCGACGTCGCCACGGCGCAGCTCCGTCAGGACGAGCAGATAATCGTCGGCGAGCGGCAGGCGGCTGCCCAAGAACTGGCCCAGTTGCGCGCGCGAGCAGAAGGCAAGCTGGCGGAGCTCGATCAAGCCCAGGTCGAAGTCGCAGCACAGCAAACGCGCACCAGGTCGCAACGCCGGCAAATCGCAGAACAGTTGCAGCGCGAGCGGATCGCCCAGCGGCAAGCCGTGCAGGAACAGCTGCGCGATGCCGAGAAGCGCTTGCAAGAAGCCGCGCGGTATGAGGCGGAGGTGCAGCGGGTAAGCGCAAGCGCGGCCGTCGAGCAAGAAGCGGCGGCCAAGCGGCATGCCGAGCAGCAGCAAGAACTGGCCCGACAGCAAGCCGAGTGCCAGGCTCGCAAAGCCGAAAACGAAGCGGCCGTGGCTAAGCTGCGGCAAGACCAGCGCGCGGTCGTCAGCGAGCAGCAGGCGGCCCGCGACGAATTAACGCTGTTGAAGAAACGAGTCGAGGAACGGCTGTTAGCGCTGGACCAGGATCTGGCCGAAGTTGCAGCCGAGCACGAGCGGACCCGCGTTCAGCGACGCCGCATTGCCGAACAACTGCGAAACGAGCGCGAAGCACATCGGCAGGAGGTCAATGAGCGGCTCGTGCAACTCGCGGGAGACAATACCAGCGCGCAATCGAGCCATGATGCGCTGTTGGCCGACGCCCGCCGCGAAGGAGATCGGTTGCGCGAGCAATTGCGGCTGCGCGGCGACGACCTGGCCGCCGAGGCCGCCGTGCAAGCAACGCTTCGCGCCGAGCTGGCCCAAGCAAAAACCCGCATCGACGAGTCGATGCGCGATCGCACCGATGCCGAGGCGCGTGCCACGACGGCGGCCCAGAACCTGGAAATAGAGCAAGCGCGTACTGCGGAACTGCAACACGCGCTGGAAGATTTGCGCGGCGAAATCGCGCGGGACGCGGCTCTGTCGAACGTCACGGCGGCGGAAGACTCCGAGGCCCAAACCCGCGCCCTGGCGAAGACGGCGGCGCTGGTTAGCGAACGCGATTCCTTGTTGCGCCATGTGGCCGAAGCCGAGGCGGCTCTGGCGTTGGCTCAGCAAGCAGGCGGCGAGAAACCGGACGCGGGCGCCGATCGCGAGCTGGCCGACCTGACTCAGCGTTACGAAATGGCCGTGCGCGACATCCGCGACTTGAAGAAACAAAACGAAGAGTTGTCGAAGAAAGCGACCAGCGGCGTGCGCACCGTGGCCGTGCCTGGCCAACCCATGGATTGGGAAGCCCGCAAGCGTCAGCTGCTGGAGAGCCTGGAGCAAGACAACGAAGATCAGGATGAAGCGCGGCGGGCCGAGCGGTTGCAGATCGAAAGCGTGATCCTGACGACGGATTCGACCCTCCGCGAAAAGCAAGAAGAAATCGAGGAGCTGAAGCGCCGCCTGGAAGAGCAGGGAGAAGTAGAGGGCGCCATGCCCGTCGTGCGGGCCGCGCCGGCGCCATCGATCGACTCTCACGAGCTGGTTCAGGAGCGTCTGGCGCAGCTCGAAGCCGAATGGGAGCAGAAGCTACGGCAGGCCGAGGTCGATATTTCGCTGCAACGCGCCCAGTTGGCTCGCACGCGGGCCGAGATCGACGAACGGCAAAGAACACTCGACGAGCACGGTGCGCGGCACGACGCCAACGTGGCGAATGATCCGGGGGGCAAATCGAAGAAAGCGCCGCGCGGGCGTTGGCTGTCGCGGCTGGGCTTGCAAGAAGACGAGCAATAACGCGCTCCGCCCCCGGCAATGCTAGGCCTGGGGCGTGCTCTCGCGCTTCAGCCGCGTGCGCAGCGAATCGACCATCCCGTGTGGCGCGGCCGGGGCCGATACGCCCAGGTCCATCCCTTCGCCGAAGTAATACTTGCGCGCTTCGGGGTTCCTGAGGACTTCGTCGGGCTTGCCGTGACAGAGCACCTTGCCGCCGCGGATGACGTAGCTGCGGTCGGTGATTTGCAGCGTTTCGCGGACCTGGTGGTCGGTGATCAAAATCGAGATCCCCGCCGTGCGCAGGCCGCGGATGATATCCTGGATGCTGGCAATCGTCACCGGATCGATGCCGGTGAAGGGTTCGTCGAGCAAGATCAGCTTCGGGTTCGAGACCAGGCAGCGGGCGATCTCGAGGCGGCGCCGCTCGCCGCCAGAGAGCGACATGGCCAGGCTCTTGCGCAGCTTGGTGATATTGAACTGCTCGAGCAATTCATCACAGCGCACGCGGCGCGATTTGCGATCGAAGCCCAGCATTTCCATCATGCCCAGCAGATTCTGTTGCACGCTGAGCTTGCGAAAGACGCTCGATTCTTGCGCCAAGTAGCCCATGCCGCCGTCGCGCGCGCGGCGATACATGGGCCAGGTTGTGACGTTGAGGTCGTTGAGCATGACCTTGCCGGCATTGGGCTCGATCATGCCGCAGGCCATGCGAAAGCTGGTCGTCTTGCCGGCGCCGTTGGGCCCGAGCAACCCTACGATCTCGCCGCTGGCGACCTCAAAGTCGACGCCGTCGACAACGCGGCGCGAGCCGTAGATTTTCACCAATCCGTGGACTTCCAACATCGCCATCGCGTGGTCCTCCATGACCGATCATCTGCCCGCCTGGCGCGCCGGCCGCTTGGCATGCGGCGCGGTGACCTGTCGGCAAGCTAACGCACAAACTTCATACGGGCAAAATTCGGGAAGAACGGAAACGGGATCCTAGTGCCAGGAATCCGGTTCCAGGAATGGGGCCAATACACGAATACGGCCTTGCCTACCAGCAAGTCGCGTTTCACATAATGCTCGGGGCGGCCGTCGGGCCCGCGCCACAGACGGCTATCCGCGCTGCGGGGGCTGTTATCCCCCAACATCAGGAACTCGTCGGAGCGGAGCGGGAATTCGACCGACCGTTGGCTGGCGAATACGCTCGGCCAGCTCGTGGGTTTGGCCAAAAAACCAGCCACAGGCGCCTTATAGTCGCACATGCGGATTTGCGCATTCGAGTCGACGTACTGCGTGGCGATGTAATAGACGTCGCGCAACAGCCGCAAATGCTCGACCTGCAACCCAGCGCCTTTCGATCCGATGCGGGCCGGCGTCAGGTCTTCGATTGTGGGGATGTCGTTTTCGAGTGGCTCGTAGGTCGTGGGCCCGTCGAATTCGATCAGGCTGCCATCGACCCACAGAATCAATTGCGCATCGACATTGGCGAACGAAAGCGTATGCCGCGTGCCAGGGCTGACCTTGGTTTGGGCCTTGGCGCCCATGTCTTCGCCATTTACGGCCAACCGTGCCTGACCCGTAGTGACGTCGATCAGACAGTCGAACGTCCGCCCACCGCGCACCAGGCGAAGCATGGCTTGCGCGTCCTTGCCGGATCCAGCGGGCTCGCAAGTCAAATCACATTCCAGGATCAAATCACCCACCCAGTGCAGGCCCTGAGACTCGCCATCGGGCACGGCGCCATAGTTGCGGTGTGAGCCGGCGTTGTAGGCGTAGAAATCGCTGATCAGGCGGGGCGGAATCTCGGTCCCGTCGTCGACGAACCTTTTGGTCTTCGTAAACTCGGACCAATCCAAGTGGCTCGGTAGACGGTGCTGATAGCCCAGCCAGGCCTCGGCTTCACTCGAACCGTCGGTGCGATAGCCCAAGTATCCGTCGAGCGGCTGCCAGGACCCCGTATCGGCCGGTTCCATGGCGTTCCAGCGCAGCGACAGGCCAGCCGCGGCCAGGTCGGCGACCGTGTAATCGTTGTCGTACACGGTCTGCATGATCGCCCTGACTTTGTCGGGGGGCTTGCGCTTGATCTCGCGCCCTTGCCCATCGGCATCGTGGGTGTAGATATTGCCGCCGTAGATCACGACTGTTTCGTTGGGCAGGCCGATGCAACGCTTGATGTAATTCTCGTTGGCCGTTTGCGGGTACTTGAAGACCACCACGTCCCACCGCTGCGGATCGGCAAAGTCGTAGGGAAACTTCGAGACCAGGATGCGATCCCCTTTGTAAGTGGGGAACTTGCGACCTTCGGCGGTCTGCGGATCGATATCCATCTGATAACGACAATTCGGGCAGACACCGGCGATCACATCGCGCTCGGCCAGGGCCCGAGCGGCGTTGTCGCGCTCGCGGGCATCACGGCGGCCATCTTTCATAGCCGCCCGGTAACTCTCAGCGGCCTCGTCCTGTTCCTCGCTGGCGCTGATGCGGTACGGGATACCGCATTTTTCGCAGGCCAGGTCCTTGTGAACGCCCATCAGCGTGGGCGCCATCGAGCCTGTGGGAATGACGAAGGCTTCGGCCTCGAAGGCGCGAAACAAAAAGGCCAATACGAAAGCGATCACCACGGACTCGACGGTCTCGCGGATGCCGTCCTTGCGCGGCGGCGGCGGAGCGTCCGAGGTCGTGGCGGCGGTCTTCTTTTTGGAAACGACCGCAGGCTTTGTTTTTGCCATCGAGAGTGGCCTTTCAGACCGTCAAATGCTTGCCCCGCTCAGCAACCGAAGCGTCCTAGGCCCAGTGTGGCATGCCGCCCACGCACCGTAGCCGGCATGGCTCGCGACGGCACTCCTGGTCGCAAACCGCGGTCGCCTAAGTTCTGCTACGTGGCCCAAACACTCTCGTATTCGTCAAAGGTCACCGAATATAGCGGATTTCGCAAGGGGCCGGAACTTGAATCCCCCACCAGCGGGCGGGCCACGCGCGGCTCCCACCCTGGGCGATAAAAGGCTTGCCCACCAACAACTTAGCCGACACGGCCGGACCGAATTCCGCGTAGCGGCTGTCCAGTCCCAACGGACTGTTGTCGGCCAGCACGTAGAATTCGTCACTCGCGAGCACGACCGCCAAGCGGGCTGCCGTGTCCTGGGAAGACGCGTCCTCTGGCTGCAGGGGCTGGCCGTAGTACACGTCTCGGCGGATGCACACGTTGGTCAACTGCAACGACAGTCCGTCGCTGGCCACGGCGAAGGGTTGCGACACGCCAGGCGCGTTCGACTCGGACGAAGCCAAGGGATAGTCCAAAAGGACCACACCATCGATGGCCACCAGGCACGAGCGGTCGATCAGCGACAGCTCGACCGAGCGCGCCGCGGCACACAAGGGTTTGCCGCTTGCGGCACCCGCCAGCACGTCCTCTCCTTGACGCAGTTCAACAGCACCGTCGGCTGTTAGCGCCACGACGAAATCGTGCGCGCCGTCGTTGGCCTTTAGATATAACGTCCCCTGCCCCGCTGCCGTCAGCTGAAACGACAGCGCCAGATCGCGCACCGGATGAAGTTCAGCCACGGGCAACGTCTGGTTGTATCCGCAAACGTCGACAATAGGCGACTCGCCGGCAGCGCCACTCACAGGGTCGCGCCGCACGTGATGGTATGTGAGCCAGGTGAGGGGGAATGATGAATGAGAAATGATGAATGATGAATCGGAAACGGCCGCCGGCGACTTGTGCCCTTCGGTGCCCTGCGTATTGTCGTCGTCATCCTTCACTCTGCCTTCACCATTCGGCCCTCTCTCCGTGCCTCCGTGCCTCCGTGGTGAACCGTCCGCATCGGCCGGCCGAAAATCGTAGCCCGCGTCGGTCGTGGTCCAGCGCGAGCCGGGGTCGGCTTGCCAGCAGCGTGGCCCGCTAGCGGCCTGGTCGCGGTAGCGATCGTCGTACACGACCGTCGACAGCGCGTGGCGCTCGGCCAAGGTTTTGCGAACGATCTGGCCATTGACGTAGACCTCGCCTTGGATGAGTTCGATGCGCTCGCCAGGGAGGCCGACGACCCGTTTCACGGAAAGCTCGCTGGCCGCCTGCGGCGTGCGAAAGGCGGCAACTTCCCAGCGGTGCGGAGTGCGCCACGCGAACGCGGTTTTGTCGACCAACACACCATTGCCCGCGGTCGTGTCGGCCGTCGATAGTTGCGCGCCAGCCTGGCCGCAGTTCGGACAAATCGCGAGTCGGCCGTCTGAGGCCGTTCCCTCGATGCCAGCCACGAAATGAAATCCGCAATCCGGGCAAGCGATCTGCACGTGCGGACCCAGCAGGGTGTGGGCCATCGAGCTGCTATCGATCGTGAAGCGCGCCACGAGCCAGGTGTTGATGAGCATCAGCACGATGACGCCCAGGAGAACGGCTTCGCCGATGGTGCGTAGCGTGCCAGATTGCTTGAACCGCCGGCGCGCGGCTGACGACTGTCTGGCCGCAGTTCTTCGGAATGCGGGATGCGCACCAGCGGATTGATCGCGTTCACGTGGCGCGGTGAGCGGTCGCGTGGCGTTGTCGCTGGTGGTCGACATGGTCCGAGCCGTTTGCAAGAATTGCTAGCGTCTGGGGCGAGCGCTTGCCCGTGATTGTAAACCAAAGCGGAGAAACCTCCGATGACAACTGCCGCGCGGATGGGGCAATTGCTGCACAAATCGTACTTTGGACCAGCCTGGCATGGGCCGGCGGTGGCAGAATTGCTGGCCGACGTTTCGGCGGCACAGGCCGTGGCCCAGCCAGCCGTTGGCACGCACAGCATCTGGACGCTGGTGCTGCACATGATGGCCTGGAAGGATGAAGTGCGGCGCCGCCTGACGGGCCCGGGACGGAAGCTCTCGCCCGAGGAGAATTGGCCGCCGATCGCCGATACGAGCGAGGCCGCCTGGCGGCAAACCCTCGAGCGCCTCACCGCCAGCCAGCAGGCGCTCGAAGACGCGATCGCCAATTTAACCGATGAACAATGGGCCGGCGGAGCTGCAGAGGATCACATCGATCGGGAAGAGCTGCTGCACGTGATTATCCACCACGACCTGTACCACGCCGGGCAAATCGCGATTTTGAAAACGCAGAGCAAAAAGCGCGGAATCGCGGCACCAACATTCCTGTGATCCGCGCGATTCGTGGCTTACTTGCCGGTTTGCGCGTCTCTGTGCCTCTGCGACTCGGTGGTGAACTGTTCCTGTTACCACGCTCGGCTGTAGGGGGCGAGGCTATCGCGTGTCGACCAGTTGATGCACCACACCCAGTTCAGCCACCACCGATTCGACGGTGTGACTGTCGACCAGCGCCAGCTCCTGCCCGGCGGCGGCGATCAGGGCCAGATCGGCCAGTTGCACCACGTTGCGTGGGACCCCCTGCGATATTTCGGCCAACAGGGTAATGGCCTCGGGCGCGAACGCCGGCTCGTGCCGTCCGGCGCGGGCCAGCCCATCTTCCAGGTAATGCTGCACGTCCTGGGCGTTCCATTTCAAGAGGTCGATCCGCAGATCGGCCAGTTCGAGCAGCCGTTCTCCCAGTCGACCGACGTGCTGAGTGCGGGCGGCCAGGATCAGCGTTGTGGCCGGAATCGTATCGACGTCGGTTTGGGCCAGCCGCAACACCTGGGCGAGCACGTCCGCCGTGGCCTCCTCGGCATCGTCTAGCAAGACCACGCTGGCCACGCGTTCCAGATGTTGCGTTATGACGTGGTCCGCGAGCACGCGCCACAGTTCGCAGGCGGTCGCGGTCGGCACAAGATCAAGACCCCACACGGCCGCCAGGCGCCACAGGAATTCCTGCTTGTCGAGCCCGAGCAAACTCAGCTTCGCCACCGGGCGGCCGCGGCGGCGGGCCTCGACGGCCAGCACTTCCAGCAGCAACGATTTGCCGCTGCCGGCATGCCCCAACAGCAGCCCCGCGCGATGCTCTCCCTCGATGAGGAAGTGCAGCCGGGCCAGTGCCTCGTCATGCGTGGGGCTCTGGAAGAAATAATGCGGGTCAATCGCGTTGCGAAACGGAGGAGCTTGCAATCCCCAATGGGCGAGATACATGGGCGATCCTTGTTCGCTGCTCCGGCGCCGCGCGCCGGCTTCGGTTGCGATTGCTTGGCGAGATGAGTGTGGGCGCCGATGGCCGTGGCGTAGACGTGTTGCCTGGTGGGCGCGTGACGAACGTGGCCAGGAACCGGTCCGCGTTACCTGGTTGAACACGCACGGGCGCTAGCAACGCCCCGGCGACCGCCAAGGCATAATTCCGTCACTCTTGGTGTTTCGGTAGAATCTCCAGCGAAACTTGACGCATTCACCACCCAGGGCCGTATGTCGCAACGCTATTTCGTCGAAACACGCATCAGCGGGGCACGGGCGACGTTGGTCGACGCCGAGGCACATCATCTGGCCCATGTCATGCGCGCCAAAGCGGGTGATCAGGTCATACTGTTCGATGGCGCAGGGGGAGAGTATGCGGCCGTGGTCGAACGCGTGGCACGTTCCACGATCGAGCTAGCAGTGCTGGCGCATCGTGCGATCGAGCGCGAGCTGGCCGCGCCGGTAGTGGTCGGCGCGTCGCTCCCCAAGGGGGATCGTCAGCGGTGGCTGATCGAGAAACTGGTCGAACTGGGCGTGACCGACTTCGTCCCTTTGGCCACGGCGCGTGGCGTGGCGCAGCCAGTGGGAAATGTAGTCGATCGTCTGCGACGGGCCGTAGTCGAAGCCTCGAAGCAGTGCGGCCGTAATCGCCTGATGCAGATTCAACCGCCGCAGGAATGGCGTGCGTTTGTCTGTGACGCGCCGGCCGCTGCTGGCCGCCTGATCGCCCATCCCGGGGCCGATCGTACGCTGGCGGATGTCGTACGCGGCGCGCCGTCGGCCGCCGCGGCCGGCGTGTTCCTGGGCGTGGGACCGGAAGGGGGCTTTACTGACGACGAAGCACGGTTGGCCCTATCCGCAGGCTGGACCGGCGTCGATCTGGGAGCGCGCATTCTGCGCGTCGAAACGGCTGCCGCAACGCTGGCCGCCGCGGCAGCGATCATGCTCGGCGAAAGTGCGCCGTCGAGCAACGACGCTTGACCGCGAGTCTGGCGGGCTCGATCGGGGTCAGTTCGATGGTACCCGATTGTTTTCGTTTGCATGCCCACGCATCGGCGTGGGCATGGCACCCAAACCAGGCACCCAAAGGAGGTTTGTCCTACCTGATGTGGCGCGGCCCGGAGCCGATCGCGCGTTGATCTTCTCAAGGCGTCGCCATGTTCAGGAATCGCACTTCATTGCTACTTCGACGCTTCGCTCGTTTCCTCTGGCTTCGCTTCGGTCGACTCACCCTTGCGGACGATCCGTCCGAAGAGTTGGCCGCCGTGATTGCCGCCGTCCCAGGTGCCGGCGTACTCGTTGCGGTAGACCAACACCCGCGAGGTGAAGGTGCCAAAGCCGGGCACCGGCATGTCGGTGAGCGTGATGACAGGCGTGTCGCCGGCCCACTTCACGTCCAAGGCCAGCGGCACGGTCAGGTCGTGGGTACCGTATTGAATGCGCGACTTGAACTGCCACTTGTCGCCCGAGATCTTTTTGACACTCTCGATCGTGTATTTTTCTTCGTTGAGTTTTTTATCCTTTTGTCCGCGGACGGTGAAGGTGCCGATCAACGTCGCGCCGGACATCGTTTCTTGGAATTCTTTCTCGAGCGCCGCTTGATCGAGCGGCTTGGCCTCGGCCGGCTTCGGATCATCCGCGGCGCTCGCGATTTGAAAAAGATTTGCGGAGAAAGTCAAACCCAACAGGGCCAGTCCTAGCACGTGCGTGGTTTTCATGTGTGATCCCTTGATCGAGGAGGGGATGTGAGCGAGAGTTTTTTGGCGCGACGCAACGAACGCCGGATCATTATAGCGGACGGCGATGACGCGCGAGCCTGCTATCCCATCCGCTGCGCCAGGTGATCGACGATCAGGTTTCCCACATTCAACGAGGCCGTGGCTGCGGGCGAGGGAGCGTTTTGCACATTGACCACGCGGGCGGCGTCTTGAATGAGGAAATCGTCGACGAGGCTGCCGTCGCGCAATAACGCCTGGGCGCGCACGCCGGCCGGCGCCGCCACCAAATGCTCGGCGCGGATCTCGGGGACCAGCCGCTGTAACGCCCGCACGAAGGCCTGCTTGCTGACACTGCGCCACATCTCGCCCAGCCCGGTGCGCCAGTATTTGGCCGCCATCCGCAAGAAACCTGGGTAAGAAAGCGATTCGGCCAGGTCGCGCAGGTTGATATCGGTCTTGTGATAGCCCTCGCGCGCGAAGGCCAGCACCGCGTTGGGACCGCACTCGACGCCGCCATGAACCATGCGCGTGAAATGGACGCCGAGAAACGGAAACGCCGGATCGGGCGTGGGATAGATCAAGTTGCGGCAGAGGTGTGCGGCCTCGGGCTTGAGCTCGAAGTATTCGCCGCGAAAGGGGACGATCTTGGCCGCCGGCCGCTGGCCGGTCATAGCCGTTACGCGGTCGCATTGCAGGCCGGCGCAGTTCACGACATAGCCGGCCGCATAGGTGCCGGCCGTGGTTTCGACCTGCACTTCGTCGGTCGCGGTGTGGACCTTGACGACGCGTGCGCTGGTGACGATTTGCCCCTCGTGCCGACGAATGTGCTCGGCCAGCCGCTGACAGACTTGCGGATAGTCGATGATGCCGGCCTCGGGAACATGGATGGCCCGCACCCCTTGGGCGTGCGGTTCCAACTCCTTCAATCGCGCCTGGTCGATCATCGTGCAGGCGACGCCATTGGCCTGGCCGCGCTCGTAGATGCGATCGAGCGCCGGCAGATCGTCGGCCGTGACGGCCACAATCACCTTGCCGCAGATGTCGAACGGAACGCCTTCGTCCCGGCAAAACGCTTCCATCGCCGCCTTGCCGGTGCGGCAATTGACGGCCTTCAGCGAACCCGGTTTGTAGTAAATGCCGGTATGCAGAACACCCGAATTATGGCCCGTCTGATGTTGGGCTAGCGAGGCTTCTTTTTCGACGATCACCAACCGTAGTTGCGGGAAGCGGCGGGTGAGTTGGTAGCCGGTGGCCAGCCCGACGATTCCGGCACCGATGATCGCGACGTCGTATTTGTGCATGGCTGCACTTGTACTGGCGATGGCGAACGGGTTCAAGGTGCCGCCGCGCGAGGATGATTTCTCTCGCTGCGATTTAGGCGTGCAACTTCCGCGCGGCCATTAAAAAAGCGTGCCCCGCGCGTCCTAAAGAGCGACGCACGGGGCACTGGCGTGGCGGTTTGGTTGACAGCTCGCGCGTCTACTTGGCGGGGGCTCCCTCGACCATCAGATGCGCGATCTGTTCGAGTAGCTGCGCCGCCTGGGGCGGGAACGCACCTTCCTCGGTGCTCCAGAAATTAACCGTACACGGTTGGCCATCGATCTTGACCGGCACGTGCATGCTGGAGCGAATATCTTTCTTGGCGAGCTTGTTCATGGTCGGACCCTTGACCCCTGCCAGGGAGTCATTGACGACCACCTTGTCAGCCAGTGCATAATCGGCCAGCGCGTCTCCCTGCGCCTTGGCCACGGTCGAAGTGCTGTGGAACGGCGTCTTCAGGCCGATGCGATCTTGCACCAGCTTCAGACGCAGCTTGTCGCCATCGACCGTGGTGATGCACACCCGGTCGACCTGCGGCACGAGTTCCAGAATCTGCCAGGTCACCAGCTCGAACCGCTTGGGGGATTCCAGTGCCGTGCGCGCCAACTGCTTCAGTTGGTCGTCGACCTGGATCGCGTCCCCTTCGGCCTGCTTGAGGAATTCCTTCACCCGCAGGGCCGAATCGGTGGCCGGCGCGGTCAGGTCCTGGTCGGTGAGCGACATTTCGAACCAGCCGAACATCATCTCTTCCCAAGTCTGCTCACCCCAGCTCACCTCGGCATTGGGATTGGGATTGGCGAGATTATCGGGCGAGTTGTCGAAGTGGGCCACGCAGTGCATCTTGGCACCGCGGGGGATCAGCTTCGGCTCGGTCAGCCAATAGGTGGTCTGCCAGCCGAAATCGTAGTGGGGAACCCACAACAGCGTCTCTTTCTTGCCATCCGGGTAAATCAGCTCGTAGAAGAAGTCCTTGCCGCGGACGTGCATGTGCGGCGAGATCGTCAGCAGCGTGGCGTTCTGCCGGAAGACGAACTCGCTCTCAACTTCGAAGTTGGGGTCCTGCGGCGGGATCTTGAACGTGAAGTTGCCCGCGTTCTGCACGGCGACTTCCTTCTTCACCGTCTCAGGCTTGGCAAATACAAAGCCAGCAAAGCTGCGGTCCGTCTGCGCCACACCATTGGGGGTGTAGTGCATCTCGAACAGCAGTTTCGAGCCCTTCTGCACAAAGCGAGCGTAGCCTTCGGGCAGGGGCTCTTGACGCAAACCCGGAGCAAACGCAGCGAGCCAATTCGTTTGCAGACGGCCAGCACGACCAGTCGGAGCAACGCCGGGTGGAATCACGTACACGATAATGTGATGCACGATGGCCGGATTACCCGGCTTGCATTCGATAGCTTTCAGCCACTTGTCCTCGGTCCAGCCTGGATCCAGCACGAACCGCTGGTATTCGACGGTCCCTTCGGCGGGCACGTTGTGCGGTTCGTCGGCCATGAAGATGATTTCGTCCGGCTGCGGAATCTGCCAACCATCGGTAAAGGTGGGGACCGGTGGGACGTTCTTGGAATCACCTTCGGGGGCGCCGTTCTTGACCCAGGTCTCGACCAGTGCCAGGTCCTTGTCACTCAGGCGGCAGTCATTGCTGAACGTGCCGATCGAGGGATCGGCGTGCCAAGGGGGCATGCGACGCTCGGAAACCACCTCTTGAATCATGTCGGCCCAACCCACGGTCTCGTCGTACGAGGTCAGTGGGAACGGCGCAATCTGGCCCGCGCGGTGGCATTCCACGCAATTGGCATTGAGGATCCGCACGATCTGATCGGAATACGTGACGTCGCTATGGGCGGCGGGTTGCTTGATGCGGCCAATCAGGCAGCCTTGAAGCGAGGTGATCGACTGGCTGACTTCG
>DASXEJ010000270.1 GCA_036490175.1 Pirellulales bacterium
CTTCGTAGTGGTCATCACCTCCTGCTACGAAGTCTCGCCAGCTAGCGGATTAAGCTGGCGGAAGAGGATTTCTACAGAGCAACTCACACCAGTTTTCAACAGAGCACTCGCAAAACAAAACCGTATCACGCGATCGACTTACATCGAAAGATACCCCGCACTATTTGCCGATGCGATTTGCAACAGCCATTGCTGCTCCTCTCACGAGCAGAGCAACTTATGCGCCTGAGTGGCAGACGTAAAGGGGCGAGACCCGCGTTCGGCCGGCATTGCCGCTACTATTTCTCTAATGTTTCAATGGGATTATGGCGCTCCGTTGCTAGCTCCTGGGCCGTGACGTTGACCGATTGATGTCGCAATTGGATAGCCTAGCGGGTCAAGCCATTATTTCGAATGCCGAGACGACATTCGCATAATTCGACAGCGCGGGGCAGGGTGATACGACTCATTGTCGCCCCCACGTGAAATCGAGTGGACCCTAATCACTTGAGCGCAGGCAATGGTTCCGCGCAATTGGGAACGAAGTTTGCATTATAGGGCGCACATGAAATCCCATGCGTTCGATCGCTGGCAGAGAGTCACTCGTTGTTCCCAGCACGAGCGCCAAGCGGTGCTGCGGCGATATGATTTCGCATCGCTCATGGTAGCGTACAAATTGGCGAGAAGACTTCCCCTTGACATGAATGTAAGCCACTTGACGCCAGATGTGATGATCGACGTCATCGTTGAGTTCGAGCGCACCCGTCAATTAGTCCACTAACAATACCGCTGCGGCCGTCGTTGATACTTCATGCTTCTCAATGAGACATGCAACGCGGCGCGAAGTCGTTGGAACGCGCCCCAGCGTTTCAATTCACCTTCTTTGCGGTTCAGCGAAGACATCACTTCTCTTTACTTCTCCCCAGTGACCAATCCAGGATGGGCGTCGCTACGTGATACGCACTGAATGCCAACAATGCCAAAGCGCTTACTGCCAACAAAAGTACCAAGCCGACGTACATAACATCTTCGAGAAACGTAAGTGTCTTCGCGATCTATTTGTGCGTGTCGGGAGTGATGTGCCCATGCGGCATCGCAGCGCTCTCCCCGTTCTAGCTTGCTGATATCAGATGACATGCCGACGAAGTAACGCTAACTAAGGCCGCCTGTCCGAGGGCGATTCCGCCGTCGTTGGCCGGAACCAGTCGATTCCAAAGTAACTCAATGTCGGCGGCCTCGGCTGCCGTCTGCTTTCGGACCAGCTCGAATAGCAACTCGTTCTGGAAGACCCCGCCCGAGATTGTGGCGTGCCCTAATCCGTGCGAATCACAAAGGCGGCATATCTGATTCACCACCTCGGTTGCGACGGCCGCGTGAAATCCGTAGGCAATATCTGCGACGGATCGGCCGTCCCTGCGGTCTTGCAATATCGCCGTAAGCAGGGGGCGAAAGTCGAAGTCCCCAAACTGGTAGCGCGACTGGGCTCCGACGCCTTGGGCCTGATGTTCGAGCCACACCGCCGCCTGGCCTTCGAAGGTCATCGATCGAGTAAACCCGAGGATCGCGGCCACGGCGTCGAACAATCGCCCCATCGATGTAGACGTAAAGCAGCGTAGGTTTTTGACGACCATCGACCGCGCGTGCAGAAACCTTGGCGGAAAGCAGAACGGAGGCTGCATCATGTCGGGGACATGGGGCAATTGAGCCAAAAACGCCGCAGCTGATTGCACCGGACTTTTTGCCGCTGCATCACCGCCCGGCATTTGCACAGGTCGAAGGTAGGCGGCTCTCTCAAAACCGGCCGCCGCACTACCGACGAAGATTTCGCCTCCCCAAATACCTGCATCAGTCCCGTATCCTGTCCCATCGAGGGCCACGCCAACCATCGGCTCATCGAGTAAAGAATGTTCGGCCATCACGCTTGCGACGTGGGCATGGTGGTGCTGTATTGCGACGCGGCAGCGCGCCGGCCATGTTGCCGCCAGGCGTGTTGAGGCGAACTCTGGATGCAAATCGTGAACGATCGTCAACCGGCGCGAATCAATGCGATACATTGACAATAGGTCGTAGATTGTCTCGCTGAGAGCCTTTTCGGTCTCGATGTCGCCCAGATCGCCAATATGCTGACTCATAAAGACTTCGCCATCGACGACGAGCGCAATCGCGTTCTTCAGGTCGCCGCCGAGCGCGAGAATCGGCTCTGACGTCTTCAATCGGCAGACCGAGGCAGGTGCGAAACCACGGGCGCGCCGCATCATGAAGGGACCGCCGGCGCGCACCGCCACGACCGAGTCGTCAATTCTGCGTGCGATCGGCCGCTCACCAATTAAAAGGGCGTCGGCAATACCAGATAGTCGCTCTTTGGCGTCATCGTCTAAGTACGCGATCGGTTCGGACGAACGATTGGCGCTGGTCATCACCAGTGGGCTCGGAGCGCCAGCGTCGAACAGTAGAAGATGTATTGGAGTGCTGGGGAGCATTACGCCGAGTGAAATGTTGTCGGGCGCAACGCCCGGCAGGTAGGCTTTTGCTCGTGCGAGGACGACGGGGCGCGAGACGTGCGTCAGCAATGCTTCGTGGGCCGGCGTCAGATCGACAAGTTCAGCGGCTTGCGTTCGATCGCGAGCGAGCACCGCGAATGGCCTTTCTTTGCGATATTTGCGCGCACGCAATGCTTCGACCGCTGCGGCGTTTCGAGCATCGCAGGCCAGATGAAAGCCGCCAATTCCCTTGATCGCAACGATGCCACCGGCCCGTAGCAATTCGACAGTACGATACAGCGCGGCGGCAAAGTCGCATGATCGATGCCCTCCTTCAATCAGAATATACGTTGGGCCGCAATCGGCGCAAGCTATGGGCTGCGCGTGATAACGGCGATCGAGCGGATCCGAATATTGGCGCCGGCACTCGGGACACATTTCCCACGGTCGCATTGTCGTTGCAGCGCGATCATACGGCAGGCTACAGATAATAGAGAAGCGCGGTCCGCAATTTGTACAATTGATGTAGGGGTAACCGACTCGGGCGTTCTGCGGATCCCGCATCTCGGCCAGGCAGTCTGCGCAAACCGCTAGATCGGGCGCTATGCGGACCGTAGGCGGAGATCCGCCATGGCTGGCCCGAATAGAAAACTCAGATGTTCCTTGCGGTTCGACGTCGCGAATCGCAAGCCGAGTAACGTGCGCCGCCGGGGGAGTGCTGGTCCTGAGTGCGCTGAGAAACGATGCTAGTTCTGCCGGCGGTGCTTCGGCATGAATTTCCACGCCAGCAGTGTCGTTCAATACCCAACCCGCCACACCATGTTTGGCCGCCGTACGATAGACAAACGGTCGAAATCCGACGCCTTGCACGATACCGGCAATTGAGATTCGCCGGGCGATGCGATTGGTAGATGCCGGCAGCACGGTCATCGGACCCCACTTCCTACAAGCGACGAGCGCAGCACGTGGTAAATCGACGCTTGCACTTCTTGAATCCGGGGAACGTAATCGGAACGAACGACGAGCACGTGATCCGCCAGCCGATCTCGCACGATATCCCCGCCGTCGTAGCCCAACAGTGCAATCGTCATCATGCTACGTTTGCGCGCTTCGCTTAAGGCCAGGGCGATATTCTTCGATTTACCGCTGGTGGAAATCGCGATCGCCACATCCTGCGGTCTTCCCACGGCGATCAATTGCCGCGAAAACGCCACTTCGACGCCTACGTCGTTCGCGATTGCTGTCAGTACCGCTGGGTCCATGGACAACGAAATCGCCGGTATGGTCCCCCTATCGCCGCCGAGGCAATCCAACACGAAATCGTTCGCGTCAGTGGCCGATCCGCCATTGCCGAAGACGATCAAGGCGCCTCCCGCGTCAATGCGTTCTTGAGTCGCCGAGGCAACGGCCGCGAACTGTTCCGCTTGCTCAGCGACAAAACGTTGCCGCAGGCGCGTGTCTTCGGCCGCCTTTTGCTCAATCGATGCGGCGACGTCGGCCAGCGTGGCTTCGACTGACCGGTCGCCCTGTGCCAGAAATGGGTACAGAAAGGCCGATGCGCCGACGTCTTCTCCTCGTCCCTGCTGCTCGAAGAAGACATGCACGGTTTCCCACAGCGTGTGGTACATCAGTTCTGTGATTTCCTGATGGATGAACGGATCATCGGTCGCCGGCGCAAGCGGTACATCATCGAGTTGACCTGGCCAACGGCAGACGAGCGATTCGCACGCTGCCGCGGGTGCCAGTAGTTCCTCGAGATCAGCAGCTCCTCGTGGCGGCCCAAATCCCATCACGATATCATCGGGGCGAGCGAGTGCGGCGAGCGCCGACGGACAATGCGAAAGGTCCACTGCCGGGAGGGCGCGCTTGCCGACAATGATCGGATGCATAAACTCGACCGCCACATGCTGAGCGTCTGTCGAGTAAGGCCCCAGGCCCAACGTCAGCAGTCGCCCGCCTCGAGAAAAGCGTTGCGACATTTTCAGACACACGCGGGCGAGAGCGGCGGCGTGCCGTGCCATATAAGTTGCGAACAACTCATTCCGCGTTTGGAACTGCCGCCGCAGAGGCGAAATCGTATCGACAGCGTGAATCATAGGTGCGCTCAGCAAATGCGTGGGAGCGGATCTCCAATTAGCATGTCGACAACGCGAGTACCACCGTAGGCGCTGCGAGCCACGACTCGGGAGTACGGTCCTGCGATTATTTCCCCTAGAATGCAGGCCTGCTCGCCGCCTGGCACGCCGCGCAACACTTCTAGCGCCCGCGACGCCATCCCAGCCGAAACGACGGCGACAAATTGACCTTCGTTGGCGACTTGCAATGGGTCCAACCCTAGCAACTCGCACGCGCCGCGAACTGCGGAATCGACCGGAACGGCCTCTTCCTCGATTGAAATCATGCGCTGAGCGTCGCGAGCTAACTCGTTGAGAACCGTGGCGACGCCCCCGCGCGTGGCGTCGCGCATCCATTTAATCTCGCCGCCAACGTGCTCAACAATCGCCGCGACAAGGTGGGTTAGCGGACGCGTGTCGGAAAGAATGTCGGCTTCGACGTCCAACTCTGCGCGGGCTAGCATAATCGCCATGCCGTGATTACCGATCGGCCCGGATAGGAGCACACAATCGCCAATTTCGACGCGATCGGGCCGCAGATCGACGCGCGGGTCAACGAGGCCCAGCCCCGTAGTTGATATGTATAGTCCATCGGCGCGGCCATGCTCGACGACCTTGGTGTCGCCGGTGGCAATCGGTAGGCCGACGCGTTCGGCGGCCGTGGCCATCGCGCGGACTTCTTCGCGCAAGACGTCGGCCGGCAGGCCTGCTTCGAGAATGAACGCGGCCGTGAGCGCCAATGGCTTCGCGCCAGAGACGGCTAGATCGTTAACCGTTCCGTTCACGGCCAGTTCGCCGATCGATCCCCCCGGAAAGCGCAGTGGGTGCACAACATAGCTGTCCGATGTGATTGCCAGGCGGCCGCCGGGAATTAAAAACGTCGCCGCATCCGCCAATGGGTTGAGCAAGGAATTAGCAAACGCTGGCAAGAACACGCCTTCGACCAGCTGTCGACTTGCTTCTCCTCCCGCGCCATGAGCCATCGAAATCTGCTTGCTGTGAAACTGGACCGGACGCTGCGCGGTGGCCATGCGGAGCCATTCTTTCTAGCCAAGTGTTACGAGTTGTGGCGCGCCGCGATATTTGAAATGGGCCGCGCAAGCGCCTTCGGGGGAAACCATCAGGGCGCCGATCGGTTGCTCTGGTGTGCATTCCTTGCCGAATAACTTGCACTGGTGGGGCTTCAATACCCCCTTGAGTACTTCGCCGCATTGGGCCGCTTTAGGATCAGCGACGCACACACCCCGGATCGGCAGCGTTCGCTCAGCATCCCACTCGGCGAACTCGCCTCGAAGCCGTAGTGCCGAATGCGAAATAAAACCCATACCGCGCCATTCAAAATGGGCACGGACCTCGAACACTTCGGCCAGCACCCGTAGCGCCGCAAGGTTTCCTTCCCAAGGCACAACCCGCGCATATTGGTTTTCTACCTTGGCAATGCCGTCGCGAAGTTGCCGTAACACCATGACGAGCGACTGCAGTATGTCGAGCGGCTCGAATCCCGAGACGGCAATCGGGCACCCGTAATCTCGGACAATAAACTCGTAAGGTCGGCAACCAATTACGGTAGACACGTGTCCCGGGCCGATAAATCCGTCCAGCCGCATATCAGGCGAATCCAGAATAGCGCGGATTGCCGGGATGATCGTGACATGGTTGCAAAACACGGCGAAGTTCCGCACGCGATTCGCTCGCGCCTTGAGGAGCGTCAGCGCGGTAGACGGCGCGGTTGTCTCGAATCCGATGGCAAAGAAGACGACCTGGCGGTCGGGGTTCGCTTCGGCAATTTTCAAAGCGTCCAGCGGCGAATAGACAATCCTCACGTCGGCGCCACGCGCTTTGCTTTCCAGCGGACTCCCCTGCGAGCCTGGGACACGCATCATGTCCCCAAACGCAGTGAAAATGACATGTGGGTCGCCGGCCAGTTCCAACCCATCGTCGATCCGCCCCATCGGCAGCACGCACACCGGGCAACCGGGCCCGTGGATCAGTTCGACATTCGGGGGGAGCAGATCCTTCAGCCCGAAGCGAAATATGGCGTGCGTATGCCCGCCGCACACTTCCATAATGCGGTAATGCCGAGCCGGATCTGCCAGGGTGCGGATTTCTTCGAATGCCCTGGCGATCATGGTTGGATCGCGGAACTCGTCAACATATTTCATTCGCCGTCTCCGCAATCGTAACCTTCGACTTCTTCCTGAGCCGCGCTGGCCTCGCCCAGCAGTGAAAGCAATCTGAGCTGCTCATCGGCCTGCTCTGCGCTGATCTTGCTCAACGCAAACCCGACATGAACCAGTACCCAGTCGCCCAACTCGGGTGGATCGGCGTCGAGCAGATCGATATTGACCCGCCGTCGCACCCCCATGATGTCCGTCGTTGCCAATGGATCGTCGTCGGCAGGAAGACGGCTGATCTGGGCGGGTATGGCTAAGCACATATTGGAACCATGAAGAGTGAACGGTCCAACGATTGCTCGAAGACGAGATGGAACGTCTCGTGCAAATTAAGTGCCCATCTCGAAATAGTTGTCGCAGCACGCGGGCAGACAAAACCTGAACGCTCATCCTTATTTTGACCGCGTGGCGCGATTTATCGAGGAAGCATTACTCACTTCGGGGTGGACGCATCATGACCAACGTGGAGTTCTGCTGCTCACCCCGGCAGGCCCATTGATTGTGGCTTGCGCGCCCGAATGTATACGTTCTCAGAAAAAATACATAAATGTTCTTTTGTGCATGATCGTCCTTGCTGAAATGTGTTACGCGGATTCGGTATGCACGAATTATCGATTGCGGAAAGCCTGATTGATGCGGCTTCGGACGCGGTCAGCGAACATGGCGGCGTCCGCGCCACGCGAATCAAGATTCGAATCGGCCTCCTGTCCGGTATCGTACAGGAGGCGCTGCGGTTTTCCTTCGACCTGGCGTCTTCCGGGACACCGTGCGACGGCGCCCTGCTCGATATTGAAATAGTTCCGATTACTGTCAGCTGCTCGCACTGCAATGCAGCGCAAACACTTACGGATAGTTTTCGTTTCAGCTGTCCTACTTGCGGACAGCCTACGCCGGACGTTCTGTCGGGCAAAGATCTGGAACTGACATCAATTGAGATTTCGTATCAGTCCGAGACCAACGCCTGAGCAGAAGGCAGGCGGCGGTCTAATTCTTCTGTAAGCAACGAATCCTCGGCACGCCGAATGCTGAAGAGTTCAACTCTCTTGCCTGGAAGATTCCAAGTCGCACGTCAAGGCACATCGATTCATCGCCGGGTCAGCATATGCAACCGCGTATTGTTGAGCTTCGCACTCGAATCCTGAAGAAGAACGACGAGCTTGCCCGTCAGATGCGGCAGGACTTTGCCCGTGCCGATGTCCTGGTAGTGAACATCGTTTCAGGTCCAGGCGCGGGCAAGACCGAGCTTCTTACCAGAACGCTGCGCATTCTAAGCGATCGATACCAGGTTGCAGCGGTCGTTGGTGATCTGGCGACTGAAAACGACGCCCTGCGCATTGCGGCCAGCGGTGCGCCGGTGAAACAGATCTTGACCGGGACGATGTGTCATCTGGAAGCCGAGATGGTGCGCAATGCCATCGGAAATTGGGATCTTGCGGGCTGCGACTTTCTGTTCATCGAG
>DASXEJ010000271.1 GCA_036490175.1 Pirellulales bacterium
CGGCACGATTGTCTTGCCGGGTGGCACCGTCCAACTGGGCAACGGCGCCGTGGTCGTCGGCAACGGCACCAACGCCTTGCAAGTCGTCGGCACCACGGCGCAGATCAACGCTGCGTTGGCGCCAGGACTGACCTACACGCCGAGCTTGAACTATAACGGCGCCGATACTCTCACGATGGTCACCAACGACCTGGGCGCCACGGGCGCAGGCGGCCCCATGAAAGATACGGACACGGTGGCCATCGCCGTCGCGGCGGTCAACGATGCCCCCATTAACACGGTGCCAGGACCACAGAAAACGAACGAAGATACGCCGCTCGTGATCACAGGGCTATCTGTCTCAGACGTGGATTCCGGCACGTCGCCGATCAACACGCTGTTCCAAGTCAACCAAGGGGTACTGAATATCGATACCTCGATGCCCGGCACGGTTGTCTTGCCGGGTGGCACAGTCCAACTAGGCAACGGCGCCGTTGTCGTCGGCAATGGCACTAACGCCTTGCAAGTCGTCGGCACCACGGCGCAGATCAACGCTGCGTTGGCGCCAGGACTGACCTACACGCCCAGCCTGAACTATAACGGCGCCGATACTCTCACGATGGTCACCAACGACCTGGGTGCCACCGGCACAGGCGGACCACTGAAAGATACCGACACCGTCGGTATCACGGTCGTGGCGGTCAACGATGCCCCCGTGAACACCGTGCCAGGGCCACAGAAAACGAATGAAGACATACCGCTGGTCATTACGGGCTTGGCCATTTCGGACGTAGATTCGGGTCCCTCGCCGCTCACCACCCTGTTCCAGGTGACTCAGGGTGTACTAACGATTGACACCACGATGCCCGGCACGATCGTCTTGCCGGGTGGCACCGTTCAACTGGGCAATGGCGCGGTCGTGTTGGGCAATGGCACCAGCGCGTTGCAGATACTTGGTACAGTCGCGCAAACCAACGCCGTACTGGCACCAGGGCTGACATACACGCCCACGTTCGCGTATTACGGGCCCGACACGCTGACGATGACCACAAATGACCTGGGTGCAACCGGATTGGGCGGCCCGATGAAGGACACGGACACGGTGGCCATCACTGTGGCGCCAGTAGTGCACCCGCCCACATTGACCGTCAACACGCCCAACGTCTCTGGTTTCAACGGTCTCCCGATTCCGATCAGCATCACTGGCGCACTGACCGATAGCAACAAGCCCGAAGTTCTCACGTTCGACCTTTCCAACGTCCCCACCAACGCGGTGCTTCAGGATGGCTTGGGCGTCGACCATACAGGCCAGTCCAGTTACACGTTCACGCTCGATCAGATCACCGGCTTGTCGATCACAATGCCGGACAGCCGGGTCGATACGCCCCCCTTCACTTTTAGCGTGATCGCCGTCGCCACCGACGCAGCGCTTGGTCAAAGTGCATCCTCTCTGCCCGGCACAGTGACGGTTTCGGTGTCGAGCGTGAATCCTTACCCGGTTTTATCGAATTTGTCGGCCACGAATGTCGACCAAGGCTCCGCGACCACGCTGACGGGCACGATTACCAGCAACCGCACCAACTCATTCGAAGTCACTGTCGATTGGGGAGACGGCAGCGCACCACAAACATTCGCGGTCAACCAACAGGGCCAGTTCACCTTTACGCACGTCTATCTCTACGAAGATGCGAATCCCAGCCCAAGTGAGCTGACGCCCATTCACGTCACTGTCGTGGACAACTTTGGGCTCTCGACGACAGGCGACACCTCGCTGCTTGTAAGCAATGTGGCGCCGACGGTCAGTGGCCTCTCGATCACGCCAGGCAGCTTGCAAATAGCCAATACCGCCACGCTGACAGGCACCATCTTCGACCCGGGCCCTGCCGACAATTTTACGCTGACCGTCAATTGGGGTGACGGCACGGCGCAAGAAGTGATCGCGCTAGCGGCCGGTTCGACTAGCTTCACATTATCGCACGCTTTTACCGACAATACGCGCGGCCAGCCCGACCAGGTCAACCCTGTCTTGGTGTCGGTCGTCGACGATCATAACGGTCTGGGCACCGCGCTTACGTCGATCACGGTTCACGATATCGCTCCCACGCTCATCGACTACAAAAACACGAACGTCGGCTCCGACGGTATCGTAACGATCGTCGGCAATGCAACTCATCCCGGCACCAGCCCCCTGACATTGACGATCAACTGGGGCGACACGGTGCAAGTAATCCAGAATGTTCCCCAGGGGAACTTCACGCTGACGCACTTTTATATCGCCCCCCCCGATCCGGCCAATCCCTCGGCACCAATCGCAATTCATGTCAGTGTCAACGACGATACCCAACTGTCGGCGGCTGCTGCCGGAACCGCCGCGGTGCCTGGGCTCGGCCCTCTCGGTGGCGCGCTCGCCCTCTTCTATGTCCAGCAGCAGTCCACGATTCCCACGATCATTTCCGAGATTGCGCATGTCGATTACGGCGCGGCGCAACCGATTGTCCTCTCATTCACGACGGTGCAGTTTGATCCTCGTGCGCCACAGGGTGTGACAACAGCGGCCACCAAGGCCGTTGTTGCGCTCCGCACCGTCGACCTCGAGGCCGGCACTGAGCAGGGTGTAGTCCTGCTGCCGGTTGACATCTTGAATAACTTGTCGGACTTGTTCGGCAAGCTGCCTGACGATCATTACCGTTTGTACTACGTCGAGCAGGGGACCGAGCGATTGATCATGGACGCCGTCGTGCGGCAAGGAAAGCCTATCGACCCAACCGACCAGTCCGAAGGCACTTCAGACCGGCCCCCGACTTCACAGTTGAATCAGCATCCCGAAGTTCCTGCCGCAAATCGCGAACAAAACGCACACGTGCAAGACGCACCGGCCGCCGTCGAGGCGACGGCTGAGCCGGCCAAGCCGGGTGACGTTTCGCTCGTGTCGCCGCTTGAGCTGCCTACCGCTTCCGGTGCAGTCGACCCATCGCCGACCAGCCTGGCTCCGAGAGAAGACGCGATCTTCGCGCGAAATCAGGCATCACAGACAAAGTATCGCCACCTGCTCGGCCCTGCGCTCGCCGCGGTAGCGGCAACTTCGGTCTGGAGCGGCGACCGCTGGGCGCGCGAAGTCGACAGAGAGCTCGCTCAAGCGCCCACTGAAGCATTGACCAAAGCCGCACGGCTGCGTCGTCGTTTGCGTCGCGCAAAGCAGGATATTGCCGGAAATCCCTCGCGCCCTAAATAAGACACTAGGTTTCTTCGTCGATCGCGTTTTATGAGATTTTGTCCTGCTTGTAACGCCGAACTAACGAGTGTAGCCGCAGAGGCCACGCACTGCCCGCATTGCAGCGCCGCCTTGAAGCCTGGCACCGCGCCGACGCGTTCCGCCCCCACGGTCCAGGGGGCGCCTGGCGAGATAGATGCTCCAGCGAGCGTCCCAGGAATCGTCCGCGTGCGAGGAGTGCGGGCGCTACTTCGCAAAATCGTTGACCGTACGATCAGTTCCGACTCCTTCGGCGCCGGCGTGGCCGCCGAGTCGTCGCGCCCAGACTCACCCCCGGCCAGAATTGAGCCGCTACCTGGGTTTATCGACGATACGGCCCGTACGGCGGCGGACGAAACCAAGAGGCCACCGCAGCAAGCACCCTTCGACCCCGTCAAAGAAGATGGACCGCGCACGGTCAGTAGCAACGACTTCACGATGGCGTTCGAAGAGGGAGTCGTTGCCGATTTGTCGTTCGCGGAGGAACTCGCGCCGTCGGAGTTTCCGCCGGAAGAATCGACGTCGCCAGCGGCAATAGAGGGCGACGATCCAGAGGGTCCGCGTACTGTCACCAGCAGCGATTATACGATCGCCTTCGAAGAAGAAGCACCGAGCGATCCGCCGCCTGTGGACCTCTCGGCAACGATGGCAATCCAGCCGGACCAAACCGTATCGGGTGATCCGGCGGCGCCACGCGCCGTAACCGATAGCGACCTGACCTTCGCCTTCGTCGAAGATGCGTCTCCGACGAACGACGATCCGCGTGCCACGCATGGTCATGGAGCAACGGTCGACCTGGCCGAGATGCCGTCGGAGCAGATGGAAATGCTGACCGGTATGTGGCAAGGCACTATCGCCCCCGATACGAAACCGGGGATGACGATCAAGGCGGCCACTCCAGGCGGAGCATCGCAAACGCATCTGGTCGTGCGACCACGCACGGTGCGTGCTCCCCAGGAACCGTCACCCCACGGCGCCGATTACGAGCTGCTCGATACGATCGGCAAGGGGGGCATGGGCGTGGTCTACTCGGCCCGCCAGGCATCGATCGACCGCACAGTGGCCATCAAGATGATCCGCCGAGAGATGGCGGCTGACGACGATCAGCGTCAGAAGTTCCTCTCCGAGGCGGTGGTCACCGGCGATTTGGACCATCCCAATATCGTGCCGATCTATGACTTGGGCTCGAACGAAGCCGGGGCGCTGTTTTATTCCATGAAGCGTGTGGAAGGCACGCCCTGGATGAAGGTCGTACGGCAGAAAAGCCGCAGCGAGAATCTCGAAATCCTCATGAAAGTGGCCGATGCCGTGGCCTTTGCCCATTCGCGCGGCGTCGTGCATCGCGATCTCAAGCCCGAGAACGTCATGCTTGGCGACTACGGCGAAGTGCTGGTGATGGACTGGGGCTTGGCTTTACTGGCGCCTCGGTTTCGGCATCTTGGCTCGGTCATGCAATCCGGTGGCATGGGAGGCACGCCCGCCTACATGGCCCCCGAGATGGCGAGCGGGCCTTTGGACCGCATCGGCACGGCCAGCGACGTCTACTTGCTCGGCGCCATACTCTACGAGGTGCTCACCGGCAAACCGCCGCACGCCGGCAAAGACGTGATGAGCTGCCTGTATGCCGTGGCCCGCAACGAAATTCAGGCCACCGACGAATCGGGCGAACTGATGGACATCGCCCGCAAGGCAATGGCCACCGAAATCCAGAATCGCTACGACAGCGTTCTGGAATTCCAAGCCGCGATTCGGCTGTACCACTCCCATTCGGAAAGCATTTTGCTGTCCGATCGTGCCGACGAAGACCTCGCCCAGGCGACTACGACCCGCGACTATCAGGACTTCGCCCGCGCGGTTTTCGGGTTTCAAGAGGCCTTGTCGCTGTGGGACGGCAACGAACGTGCCAGCCGTGCGTTGTTGGTCGCCAAATCGGCCTATGCCGAATGCGCGATGGCCAAGGGAGACTTGGACCTGGCAGCTTCGCTCTTGGATGCCGAAGAGCCTTCGTTCGCCAACCTACGACGCAAGGTCACGGCCGCCCAACGAGAGCGCAGCGTCCGCCAGCGACGCTTAAAGCTGATGGTGCGCACAGCCCAAGGGCTGGTTGCTACGGTCGTCGTAGTGGTCACCGCGGCGTTCTTCCTAATTCGCGCCCAGCGTGACCGGGCCGTCGTCGCCGAGTCCGAGGCCACGGCGCAGGCCACTCGCGCCGATTTCGAAGCCACGAACGCCCGCGCCGCCGAAGCAGATGCCGAAACCAAGCGTGACCAAGCCGTAACAGCAGAACAAGTCGCCAAGCAGCAGCGCGATCGGGCCGAAGCAGCCGAAAAAGAGGCGCAAGCCGATCGTGACAAGGCCGTAACAGCCGAGCAGGCCGCCGTGGCAGCCGAAAAGGCCGAGGCCGCGCTGCGCGAACAGGAACAGATCCTGAAACAGCAAAAGGAATACGAAGCATACATTGCGCAAGTCGGTCTGGTGGCGGCCAAGATCGACGAGAACGCGTTCGGCTACGCCACGCGGCTACTCGACGACTGTCCGCCCCACTTGCGGAATTGGGAATGGGGGCGGCTGATGCACCTCTGTCGGCAGAGCGCACAGACGTTCCGCGAGGACGGGCCCATTGATGCCGCCTGCTACTCGCCTGACGGTCGCCGCGTCCTGACCGGAAGCTGGGAGGGGCACGCGCGCGAGTGGGACGTGGCAACGGGCCAGCCGGTGGGTGTGATCGAGCACGGCATGTATGTACACGCCGTGGCTTACTCGCCCGACGGCCAACTCATTGCCACCGGCAGCAACGATGAAACCGGCGAGCTACGCCTTTGGAATGCCGAGACCCGCGCGCTCGTCAAAACATTCAATGGTCACACCGATGCGGTCTTGAGCGTCGCCTTTAGCCGCGACGGCAAACGCCTGTTGAGCGGTTCTTACGACAACACCGCCCGCCTCTGGGATGTCGACTCCGGCGAACAATTGCGCGTTTTCAAGGGTCATACCTTCTGGGTCTGGTCGGCGGCCTTTTCGCCTGACGAATCGCACATCGTGACTGCCAGCCAGGATGGGACGGCCATCATCTGGTCGGTCGCCTCTGAAGAAAAGGGGGCACCTTTCACAGGTCACGAGGGGCCGGTCTACTCGGCCGCTTTCTCCTCCGACGGACAGCACGTGGCGACGGCCGGCTACGACAAGCGCATTTTAATCTGGCGACCTGACCAGGTGAAACCTTTCGACTTCGCGTCGCTCAGCACCAACAGCCGGCCGGCCAAGCCGAACTATCTGGCCCTTGTCGGTCATGGTGCGCCGGTACGCTGCGTGCGATTTTCCGCCGACGGCCACACGCTTATGAGCGCCAGCCACGACAACACGATCAAGCTCTGGGAGCTGTCGCAAGCCACTTGCCGACAAACATTGCGTGGGCATGCCGGTTGGGTCCGGACGTGTTCGTTTTCTCCGGACGGACAGTCAGTGCTCTCGGCCGGTTACGACCATCAGGCCAAAATCTGGAATACCACGCAGTACGAAGAGGTGCGCACTTTTGGCGGACACGACGATGGCCTGCTGGGGGCGAGCTTTTCGCCCGATGGCCAGCGGATTGTGACCGCCAGCCGCGATCGCACGGCCAAGATCCAGGAGATTGCCCCCGGGCGACAGCCGACCTCGCTAAGTGAAGGACATGCGTTCCTCGTCTCCTCCGTGGCCTTTTCACCAGACGGCCGCCAGGTTTTCACAGGTGCGGGGGACGATACGATCAGATCGTGGGATGTGGCCAAAGGTGGCGAAATCCGCACCTTCGATCACACGGGCCGCGAAGGCATTTTCGCCCTTTCGAGCGATGGCCAACGCTTGCTCACCGGCAGCGACGCAGGCACGTGTCGACTGCTAGATGTCGACACGGGCAATGTGCTAAGCGAGCTTACGGGGCATCGCTCGGAGGTCACGGCCGTGGCGATCTCACCTGATGGACAAATCCTTTACACCGGTGATGCCGCCGGGCGCGGCAGGCTGTGGAGCGCCGCTGACGGTCAGCGATTACATCTACTCGAAGGGCATAGCCGCAAAATAACGGCCGCGCTGTTTCTGGCCGGCGGCAAACGCTTGCTGACCTCGAGCACAGATAATTCCGTCGGCCAATGGGACGTGGCAACGGGCAAGGAATTGATCGCCCAGGTGCTGAAGCACCCCCAAGGCGTTACGGCGATGGCCGCCTCGCATAATGGGCAATATGTCGTCACGGCTTGCGAGGACCATCGCATTCGTCTTTGGAAGCTCGATAGTGGACCGCGAATCCTGCGCGAAATCGATGCGGCCGGATGCGCAGTCTCGTCGGTAGCGATTTCCGCTGACGGCCGACGTGCCCTGACGGCGTGCGCAGACAACAAAGTAAGGCTATGGGACTTGACCTCGGGCGCAGAGATCCATGGAGCCCGAGCCGGCGGAGCCGGAGACGCGCTTATCGATACCGGCCGCAACGCTGTTTGGTCGGCGGTTTTCTCTCCGGACGGCGCGCACGTGGCCACCGCAGGGGGCAACGACGCCAAGCTGTGGCAGATCGACAACGGGCGCGAGGTGATGGCCTTCAGCCCTCACGGCGCGGTTGCCGGGGCCGCATTTTCGCCCGACGGCCAACGCGTGGCGACGTGCAGTTGGGACGGCACAATCAAGGTTTGGAACCCGACGACCGGCGCAGTGGAGTTGAAGTTCGTGGCCTCTCCTGACAAATATGTGAATTCCATTATGTTCTCTCCCGATGGCACTAAGCTGCTATCGGCCAGCGACGACAAGACCGCCAAAGTTTGGGACGCCTCCACCGGCAAGCTTCTCGTTACGCTGCCGGGCGATGGCGCGGATGATGGCCACAGCGACTCGGTACGCTCGGCGCGATTCTCGCAGGACGGTAAACGCGTCGTAACAGGTTCGAGTGACAAGACCGCCCGTGTTTGGGATCTGGAAACCGGTCGATCGATCGCCGTGCTCAAAGGGCATGATTGGGACGTACTGGCGGCTGTTATCTCCGACGATGGGACCAAGGTCATGACCGGCAGCGAGGATAAGACCGTGCGCATTTGGGATGTGGCAACCGGCGCCGTGCTGAACGTGCTACAAGGACATACCGCCGCCGTTACCTCGGTGGCCTTCACGCCCGACGGCAGCCGCGCCGCCACGGGGGGGCAAGACAATGCCGTGAAATTGTGGGATGCCACGACGGGCAAAGAGATTTTGCACCTCAAGCAGCATTCGCAGGAGATTTCCTCGGTCACCTTCTCGCCCAATGGCAAGCTGCTCCTCACCGGCAGCCGCGACGGCACGGCCGTCCTTTGGCCCGCCGCCGATTGGCACTAACCACGAGCGATGACGCTGCAACTTACAGCGGGTCGCCGGTTGCCAGGCCCGGCGGTAGAATTACTGGGAACGACCGATTGCGACGGATGGCCCCGCCGCCGGTTGGCCGGTACGTGCGGAATGTGCCGACCGCCCCGTTTTTACTGTTGCTTTGGCGAATTTGAGGCGTAGATATCAGAAGATGTCGTCCCTACGGGCGGCGTCACCTCCCATGGTCCCGACTTATGCATTGTGCCGACCTTGAGGACTTGCAGGAACACGTGATGCACTTTTGTCATTCCCGCGCGTGGCTGCTCATGGTTGCCACGGCGTTTGTCGCTCAGCCACTGCTCGCGGTCGCGGCACCGCCGAATAAACCAGCCGCGACCACTGCCGCATCCAGTGACGAAGCGTCGCTGCGCAAGGCCGTCGATGCTTATCGAGAAGCCGTCGAACACGGAGATGTCGACGCGATCGCAGCATTTTGGGCGCCCGATGCGGACTATGTCGACCACTTGGGGCATGCCTACAAGATTCAAGCTGCGATCGCTCAATCGAAGCGCCGGGCAGGCGACGACGACCACATTCCACAGCCTTCTCAAAAGACTGAAACTCTCGCCATTCGCTTTCTCACTGCCGACGTGGCGTTCGAGGACGGCATCATACAGCGGACAATCTCGCCGGGAGATAGTCAATCGCCAGGCCGCTACTGTGCCGTGTGGGTAAAACGGGACGGCCAGTGGCTGATCGATGGCGTGCGCGAGTCCCTATATCGCGCCCCGCCCACGGCCGATCATTTCCAGGATCTGGCTTGGATGATTGGCGATTGGACTGCCGAAGGTCCACACGCCACGGCCGAAGCCACCTGCAGTTGGGGACCTGATAAGGCGTATATCCTAAGGCAGGTCAAGGTCGCACCCAAAGACGACAAACCTATCTCCGCAACACAATGGATCGGTTGGGATCCAGTTCACCAGCGCATTCGTTCCTTCGTGTTTGACTCGCACGGCGGGTTCGGCGAAGGCATTTGGGCCAAAGACGGCGATGCCTGGATAGTAACCACCAGCGGGGTTCTGCCTGATGGCAAGCACACCTCGGCCACGAATCTCTACAGTCGTGTCGATGATAATACGGCCGTTTGGGAATCCGTCGACGAAATTGTGGACGGAAAGCCAGGTCTAGACTTCAGGCTGCGTGCGACCCGCAAACAAGCAAAAAAGTAACTCCCCTTGGCTGAGCCTGGCGGCGCAATGCCGTCCGGTCCACGACAGGAGCAAAAGTATGATCCGGCCGTCGAGCTCGCGCGCTAAATGGTTCGTGTCGTTGGTTGCCGGCGCGATGTGCGTCGCCGGGGCATTGCTGGCCTCACCCGCGAATGTTGCGGCGCAAGCGGGCTCAGCCAAGTCACGTGCGACCCGTGTACCGGCCGCCGCCAAACCCAAGCCTGGCAAGCCAGTCCAGACCGCCCCCGCCGGCAAGGTAGATCCATCCCAGGCGGCTGAGTTCTCGGCGGCCCGCGAAGAAATACTTCACAGCGAAGACTGGCAGCAGATGATAGCGCAATTCCACAAATGGCTGGATACTCAGAAGATGTACGATGCCAGCCAGGTCAAGCAAATCAAGGCGCGGCTCGAGGTCGGGATCAAACGCATGACAGCTATCCAGCTGCAGCGTTTCCTGGCGGGTATGCACGAAAAGCTCGACACGCTGTCTGGTCAACGGGCCATCGACGCAGAGGCGTACTTGACGGAGACGCTCTCCGTCGCTTCGCCCGTTTATGCCCGCAAGATCCGTCAGCAATTGCCAGACGTGCTGTCGATGACCGCCGCCCAAGTCGACCAAAAGCTGGCCTCATTCGCGGTCAAACAGCAGAGCAGCGCCCAATTGCAAAAGAGCTTCAATGCGGCCCGTCAGCAGCAAATTGCCATCACCGAGGCGAAACGTGCCAGTCAGCAGGAGCAACTGCGGGCCTCGCAGCGAGTTGAATCCAATGCTTCAACTCCGCAACCCAACAATTTCACCCCGGCGATCGATTACTATCCGATTATTCCCGGCGGAAATTTCGACACGGGGTCCGGCGGCTACGCAGGGATGACTTGGACTCTCAGTGGCAGTCGCTTTTAGGGTCTGCTTTCGGCCGAACGAGACGTGACGCACGCGCAGTTGCTAGTCAGTCAGCACCCAATTCGCGCGCAACATGTGCCGCGAGCGTTCCAGTTCGACGGGCGTCATCGGGGTTTGGTGTTGCAATTTCTCTTGCACTGCCTTGGCCTGCTCGACATTCGCTTCCTGCACCATGCGCGTGATGCCATTGGCGTCTTTGACGGCAAACCACATGGGCTGCACCTGTTGCGTTGCGGGATTTTGGGCTGGCAATCTCAATGTCATGTAGCCATTTAGTATCGGCTCGCGGTGCCGAATGATAACGTAGCCACGGCCGTTGCCGGTGATGCCTTGCACTTCGGACCGGTCTCCAGGTCGGACGGCCTTAATCGCGAAATACTTTCCCGGCGGAACGACGTATCCATCGGTCCAGGCAACGCCATCCGCGCGGTGCAGTTGAAAGACAAAAGGGTCTGCCGTCAGGTTATACAAGCGACCTTCCGCGACCGTCTGCGACTCCTGCTTAGGCCGAGTGGCTTGGCCGTGTGCCGATTGGCTGGCGACTGCGCCCGCGCCGAGGATCAAACACGTGATTAGAAACAGTTGACCCTGCGATCGCCGTGCGCGCCGTGCGGCGCTCAAACGTCGTGGCATCGTTATCCTCCTGACATGAAAGCTGTAAGAGTCGCCTGCTTGTTCTTCCTGCTTGAGGTTTCCGCCTCCTTGCAGAAAAAATTGCCTCACTGAAGTTCAAAACGGCGCTGCCGCATTACTATTACCTGGCCCGCTACTGGTCAAGGAACTTATCTTAACGTACTGACCCGTTTCGTCCAATGTCGCCGCACGATCAAGCGCTGCGCCCGGTATCGGCCATTGGCAAACTGTATATCAAAAACCCTCGAATCAGAGACGCTCGCGCGGTACAACGTACCGCTGTTGAACAACCACATAACGTCCGAGGCGCCATGAGTAACGAACAAGATCTCGTCCTGCTGTTCGACGTCGACAACACACTGCTCGATAACGATCGCGTCCAGGAAGATCTACTCGATCACTTGGAAAGCGAATTCGGCAAGGCCAGCCGGCAATTGTATTGGGATATTTTCGAGCAGCTGCGCAGCGAGTTGGGATATGCAGATTATCTCGGCGCCTTGCAGCGTTACCGACTCCAGGACATGTACAACCCGCAACTCTTGCGGATGTCGTCTTTTTTGGTCGATTATCCATTTGCCGAACGACTCTACCCTCGGGCGCTCGACGTGCTGACGCACTGCCGCCACTGGGGTCGGGTTGCCATCTTGTCCGACGGCGACGTCGTATTTCAGCCGCGCAAGATCGAGCGATCGGGTTTATGGGACGCAGTCGACGGTAACGTGCTGATATACATCCACAAGGAGCAGGAACTGGCCAGCGTGGCCGAGCAGTTTCCGGCGCGACACTATGTCATGGTCGACGACAAGCTGCGAATTCTCACCGCCATGAAGCAGGCTTGGGGTGACCGTGTCACGACTGTCTTCCCTCGCCAAGGGCATTACGCCGTCGATCCCAAGGCACTGGCGCAGTATCCGGCGGCGGACGTTTCGATCGACGCGATCGGAGATTTGCTGAACCTCGGTCTCGACACGCTGCAGGCAGCGGGCCGCCGTGGTATGAAGTGATCGAATTCAGCGACAGTTATGTGCGGCCCGATCGACCGCAGACCGCGATTGTCGATTTTTGCCGTGCCATCTATACATTGAAGCGGTACATGCCACGAACACGTCGCGGCAAAGTCGGGAAACGTCGAGCGGTGCGCCATAAGCTAAACTTGCAGGGATTCGCATTCAGTCCTGGGGCCGCTCGCCCGTAGCAGCACCGACGCCCCACCGCCGGCTTTACAGTTGCCCTGGCCGTGCAAAGTGAATGTGCTTTCGTTTGCCAAGGATCCTCAGACATGCCGCCGTTACGCCCTTTGCTGCCCCTCTTCCTTCTTCTGCACGGCGTCTTAGTCATCGCCAGCTCGAGCGCGGTTGCCGAGGATGTATGGTTGAACCAGCGCGTCTACCTGAAAGTTGATGCTCGGCCCAAGGTGGGCAGTCGCACGCTCGATTGGAACGACGTCACGATGCCCGCCAAGATCACCAAGGTCGATGGCGACTGGCTGTGGGTCGGCAGCGCCTGGGTCCGCCGCGGCGAGGTCGTCAAGCAGACCGACGGCACCACGTACTACACACGCGTGATCCGCGAGAATCCACGCCATGCTGGCGCGCTTCTGCTCCGCGGTGTGACGTTTCACCTTAAGCGCGACTATGCCAATGCCATCAAAGACTTCACCGAGGTGATTCGCATCGAGCCCACCGCGCATTCGGCCTATTGCGCGCGGGCGTCGTCGCATTACGCCCTGCAAAACTTCGAAAAATCATTGGCCGATCTGACCGAAGCCATTCGGCTGGCGCCGGAGGTGGCCGTGTACTACAACGACCGCGGCTGCAGCTACCGAGGACGCGACAATTATCAAAAGTCGACCGAAGAGTTCGACGAAGCCATCCGGCTCGATCCTAACCTGTCGATCGCCTATTCCAACCGCGGGGTGAATTGGCTATTCCTGAAGGACTACGACCGTGCCATGGTCGATTTCGATAAAGCCATCAAGATCGACGCGCGAAACTCCTTTGCCTACGACGGACGGGGATACGTATGGAGTAAGCGCGGACATTACAATCAGGCGCTCAAGGATTGGGACGATTCCATTCGCGCGGCGCCGGAAGAGCCGGGCGGGTACTATAACAAGGCCAGGCTCTACGCCACCTGCATGTCGGTCGGCCACCGCGACGGCCAGATGGCCGTCGAAAGTGCCAGAAACGCCTGCGAACTGAATCATTGGGAGGAATGGCGTTACGTGTCCGTGCTGGCGGCAGCTTATGCGGAATTGGGTAAATTCGACGAAGCCGTGCAATGGCAGAAGAAGGCGATCGCAATGAATAAAGATCCCGAACCGGCGGATGTCGCCGATCTCAACGCGCGGCTGGCGCTCTATGAGTCGGATATGCCATTCCGCGATCCAGAAGTGTCAGAGCAGGCGAACGGTACTGAATAAATTTCCATTCCCACGACCGAGGCTTCGATGCGAAAATGCGGGTTCGCACTCTGTGCATGTTGGGCGCTGGTTACTTCCGCCGCGCTGGCCGACGACGCTTGGATTGGCCAGCAAATCTTCTTGAAGGAAACGGCCAAGCCTAAGCTGGGTGACCGCACGTTCGGCTGGAACGACGTGGCGTTTCCGGCAAAGGTCACCAAGGTCAACGGCGACTGGCTGTGGATCGGCAAGGCCTGGGTCCGAACCGGCGAAGTCGTGAAAGCCGACGACGCTCCGGCCTACTACGCCAATGTGCTGCGGCGGACTCCCAGTGCCGCGTACGCCTACCTGCTGCGCGGGCTCGCGTGGCGTCTGAAGCACGATTACGATAATGCCATCAAGGATTTTTCCGAGGCGATTCGCATCGAACCAACGGCGGCGATTGCCTATCAGGCGCGGGGATCTGTCTATCATCACATCCACGAATTCACGAAGGCGCTTGCCGACCTCAGCGAGGCTATCCGCCTGTCGCCCACCACGGGAATGTTCTACAACGATCGCGGCTGTATTTATAAAAGCCTCGACAACTACACCAAGGCGAATGAGCAATTCAACGAAGCCATCCGCATCGATCCCAAGCTGGCGCTGGCCTATTCCAATCGCGGCATCAATTGGCACGTGCAAAAGCAATACGACAAGGCAATGGCCGACTTCGACAAGGCCATCAAAATCGACCCTAAGCTAACGCACGCCTACGACAGTCGTGGGTACGTGTGGAGCAAGGAAGGACATTACAACCAGGCGCTCAAGGATTGGGACGACTCGATTCGCATCGCCCCCGACGAGCCCGGCGCCTATCGCAACAAGGCGCGACTTTACGCCTCGTGTGAATCGGTCGGCCATCGCGACGGTCAATTGGCGCTCGAAAACGCCACCAAGGCCTGCGAGTTGGATCATTGGGAAGAATGGATCGACGTCGCCATATTGGCTGCCGCCTACGCCGAGCTCGGTCAGTTCGACGAGGCCATCCGATGGCAAAAAAAGGCCATCGCCATGAACAAGAATCCCGAAGAGCGCGACACCATCCAACAAAAAGACCGCCTCAATCTGTACGAAACGGGACTACCGTTCCGCGATCCGGAAGTCTCGCAGTAGAGAACATCTCGGCGCGGAACTATGAGTGTTGAACGCTGAAAGGCAGCAACAAGGATTAACGCCGCGACGATCTGCTTGGTGCACGGCGTTCCGCGCTCTCTCAGGACGCTACGCCCAACGACTTGCCGCCGTCGATGGCAATCATCGTGCCAGTAACCATTACCGCGGCATCGCTAACCAGATACAGGATCGCCTGTGCAACTTCCTCGGGCGAGATCATGCGCCCAAAGGCCTTGGCCAATGGGCTGGCGCCGATGAATCGCTGCGCCTCGGCCACTGGATCGCTGGCCGCCGCCAAATCGGCGTTCATCATGCCAGTGTCCGCAACGGGACCGGGACAGACGGCGTTCACCCGGATCCGGTCGCGCGCATGACAGAGGGCCAGGCTCTTGGTCATGGCCACTAGCGCCATCTTGCTCGTGGAGTAGACCGGGTCATGAGCTCGGGGGAGTAGCCCTGCGTTGCTGGCCGTTACGACGATCGCGCCACCCCCCGCAGCCCGCAGATGCGGGATCGCGTGCCGCGCGAGCAGGAACGTAGCCTTGAAATTCGTGTCCAGCACCGCATCCCACTCGGCCTCGGTCACGTCGGGAATTTGCTTGACCAGTCCAATCCCGGCGTTACTCACGACGATGTCGATCTTGCCACCGCGGGCAAGCGCGTTGGCCACCAGGGCTTCAATGTCGGCTTCTCGCCGCACGTCGCACCGCTGCTGATGAATTCCTAGCTCGGCGAACGCAGAGTCATGCTCTTCGTGCAGCCTAACGTCACCCACAACGACATGGGCGCCCTGCCGCGCCAACAACAACGCCGTGGCGCGTCCGATGCCGCTGGCTCCCCCGGTAATGATTGCGACACGTCCTGCAAGCATAGTCATTGGTCTGTCTTTGAATCCTGATGCGGGTGTGGAACGAAAAGCAAGACACGCATTTTCGCCTTGACGATGATCTCCATCGTTCACAACACGCCAGAATAAGCCTGTCAGCGCTTCTTGTCAGTATAACGACGCGAGGAAGTTCCCAGTTCGGAGCGACGACCTATCGCGCTAGCAGCGATCGGGTTGCTTGCCGCACTCCCTAAGGTGGCCGTAGGATGTGCCTCGACCGAGGCAGCACGATTCTCATAGGAGTCGCAAATATGTCCGACGAGCAAATACAAATCATCGACGCTTGGGCCAATCCGGCCATTAAAGAATTATTTCAGTCCGTGCCCGAGATCGAAAGGCTGTTTCGCCAGTCGGGAGCCTCACACGTTCTTGAGACCGGTGTCAGCGCTGCCGAGATGGTCGGCATGATGGACACCGCTGGCATCGAACGCTTGTGCATGACGACTTGGGCTCGTCCCGGCGTGGCGATCATGAGCAACGAGCGGATACATGAATTCGTTCGCGAGTTTCCCACGCGGTTTGTGGGCGTGGCTACGGTGAATCTGGAAAAACCGGTCGAGGCGGTGCGCGAATTGGATCGCGCCGTCCGCGAGTTGGGTTTCAAGGCGCTGCGCGTCATCCCCTGGCTGTGGAATCGCCCACCGAACGACAAGCTCTATTACCCGCTGTATGTAAAATGCGTCGAGCTCGATATTCCGTTCTGCACTCAAGTCGGGCACACAGGGCCTCTCATGCCGTCGGAGCCGGGCCGGCCCATTCCGTACCTTGACGAGGTCGCGCTGACGTTCCCCGAGTTAAAGATCCTTGGCGGCCATATCGGCTACCCCTGGACCGATGAGATGATCGCACTGGCCTGGAAGCACGAGCACGTCTACATCGACACCAGCGCCTATCTGCCGCGATACTATCCGCCGCAGCTCTTGCACTTCATGAACACCTACGGTTCGGACAAGGTCTTATTTGGCACGAACTTTCCGATGCTCGCCTTAGAGAAATGCGCAGCACAAGCGCGGGCCCTGCCACTGAAATCCGAGGTGAAAATAAAATTCCTGCGGGAAAATGCTCGGCGACTCTACAAGCTCAACTAAGACATACGCCATCTCATTCGTGCAATTCGTGGTTTAAACTCCTGGCCTCTTTAAACTGTCGGCTAATCAAGACGGCCCCGCAATCCGTTTGGCGGCCCAGGTCACGGGTGGGTACACTGTTGGGAACGCCGCATATGCGTCGTACCTGCCTAAATTTCGAGCCTGCCGATGCATTCTGCCTTGCCTAACAATTGGAACCGTCGCGAGCTGTTGCGAATTGGCGGGTTATCGGTTTTCGGCAGCCTGGCGACGAAAGCACAGGCGCGTGCCGCGGCATCGGCTACCGTGAACGATTCGCAACGAAGTTGCATCTTTCTATTGCTCCAGGGTGGCCTGAGCCACATCGATCTCTACGATCCAAAGCCACTGGCTAGCGAGCAAATTCGTGGTCCTTTCGGCAGCATCGATAGCACCGTCCCGGGACTGCGGCTGGGCGAGATGCTGCTTCAAACGGCCAAGATCGCACACCACGTCGCGCTCATCCGTTCGATGGAGCACGATTTCAACAACCATATCGCCGGCACCTATATCACGCTGACTGGTTCGACCGATCAGCGGAATGAAGATCGCGAGGCGCGGGGCGAGGACTTTCCCGGTCCCGGTGCGGTGCTGAATTACTTGCAGCAAGCGCCCCGTGCCATGCCCGTGAGCGTCTCGCTTCCCAATTGGCTTAGCATCCCCGGTCCGTCGAACCGGATGCCCGGTCAGTACGGCGGGTTCTTGGGCAGCCTTACCGACCCGTTTCTTATCTCCGGCGACCCCAGCAAGCCGGAGTTCAAACCGCTCGACCTTACGCTGCCCGAGCATGTGTCGTCCGAGCGAATGCAGGCACGGCGATCGTTGCGCGCCCAGGTCGACGCCGCCACGCGGTATCTTGAGAACCAGCTGACGCAATCGCACGACCGGTTGCGCGAAAGCGCCTACGAGCTGTTGATCGATCCGAAGTTGCGCGATGCTCTGGATCTTTCGCGCGAGCCCGACGCCGTGCGCGACCGTTATGGCCGAACGCAACTCGGGCAGTCGCTGTTGCTGTCCCGCCGGCTCATCGAAGCCGGCGTGCGACTGGTGTCATACAACGCATTCAATCAATCGTGGGACACGCACGGCCACATCCAGAACACCTACAAGCACCGCATGCCGGGCTTGGATCAAGCCTATTCCGCTCTCATTGAAGATCTGGCTTCGCGCGGTTTGCTGTCACAGACTTTGGTAATCAAGACCGGCGAGTTCGGCCGTACTCCGGTCATCAACAAGGAAGGCGGCCGCGATCACTGGCCCAGCGCCTATTCGTGCCTGCTGGCGGGCGGTGGTATTCGCGGCGGCACAGTTCACGGCGCCAGCGATGCCAAGGGAGCCTATGTGGCCAGCCAACCCGTCGCGCCCGCCGATGTGCTGGCCACGATGTGGACGCAACTAGGGATCGACCCGGCGACCGAGCTACACGATCGCTTCGGGCGGCCGATGGCACTTTCCAAGGGACGCCTGCTCAGCGAACTGCTGTAGCGCATCGTTTGGTCCCATACGACCTAGTGGGAGCCGAAAACGCCACGGACCAGGTTGCAAATAACCCGCAGCGTTTTTAGGTGCGCGACATCGTGCAGGTAGCCCGGCAACATTCAGGCGTCGAGAAACGTGGCGTTCGTCTCGATCGGCTCGCGCGATTGGCGAGTACGATTCGCCGGTACAGCGGGATCTTCATAGCCGAAGGAGATGCCGCACAGAATCCGCAGATCGTCGGCGATTGCAAGCTCGCGACGGATGATCGTCGGGTACATGCTCAAGCTGGCCTGGGCGCACGACCCAATGCCGCGCGACCAAAGCGCCAACAACAGCGTTTGCACGTAGGCCCCCACGTCGACAGCCACACGAGGGCCAAATCGATCGTCCATGCACACGAGCGCTACGTGCGGTGCGTCGAAGAACTCGAAATTGCGCAGCGTGGCGCGCATCCGCCCTTCGTAGTCGTCCCGAGCGATTCCCATTTCGCGATACATTGTCACTGCGCATGCGACCTGCAACCGTCGATACTCCGCGTGGAACGCGTCAATGGCATTCTCCACGCCCGGCACTTCGCCCCCCATGATGGCGTCGCACAACGCGGTCCGTAACCGTTCGAGCGCCGCACCGCTGGCGATGAACACCCGCCACGGCTGTACATTGCAATTCGAGGGCGCATGCTGGGCCAGCTCCAACACCTCGCGTAGCACCTCACGCGGCACCGGTCGGTCACGATAATACCCGCGCACACTGCGGCGCTGGCGAATGGCGGCATCTAGATCGAGCATGGGTAAAACGATGGAGAAGTGACGAAGCGCTTTCCTCAGGCATCCAGCATTCTGCCTTCGTCGTTCATCATTTACAACTTGTACCGTTCGTGCAGCACGCACGCACTCAGCACATGGGTCAAGATAAAGCTCGCCCCGCTGCGTTTTTGATCGTCCATCTCCGGCATACGGTCCAACAGGACCAAAACCGACTTCGGATCGTAAAATGGCTGCGATTCCAGGATTGGGCTGCGTAGCGTGTCCTGCATCAATTGGCTCAGCCGTCCGGATTGCTCGAGGCCCGACGGCGGCGCGAGGAACGGATGCTTCTGGCGGCGGTAGACCGTATCGGTAATGAACGGCTTGGCCGCTTCGCGCAGCACGTATTTTTCCGTCATACCACGGATTTTCATCGACACAGGCAAGTCGCGCACCAGTTCGACGACTTTGTGATCCAAGAACGGCACCCGCCCCTCAATGGAATGCGCCATCTCCATGCGATCGCCCAACATGTTCAACAGGTAGTTGGCGAGCATCGTCTTGGTCCACAGGTACAGCGACTGATTCACAGGCTCGCGGCCGGCCAATTGTCCCTGCACGTCAAACCGATTCAAAAACACGCGGAACGCGTCGCGATCGGCAAACTCCGACATGAACTCGGGCCGCATCAGGCGCCGATAGCGAAAGGCATTGGCCGAACGAACCTCGAGCCATGAGGGAACGAATCCCAGCGTGCGGCGCACCGCGTCCATCGGCAATGGCTCACCGCTGGGAAGCAGAACGCCACGAGAAACCTCGTTGGTTTGCGTCAGTTCAGCCAAGAGGCGTTCGACCTCTTGCGGATCCTGACCAGCCGCGTTGTGCAACAGCATATCGCGGCGAAAATGGGCATAACCTCCAAGAATTTCATCAGACCCCTCGCCAGTCAGCACGACCTTAAATCCGTGGTCGCGGACCATCTGGCTCAACAAATACTTGGCCACGCCATGAGGATTGGCCGTCAAGGTCTCGCTGTGCCAGATAGCGTCCGAAAAGTTATCGGCCAGTTGCGCTTGCTTGATCGGCAGTGGGTGAAAATTGGCGTGCGCATGCTCGGCCATTTCCTGGGCCACGAACTCTTCGTTGTACGAATCCACGTCGAAGCACAGGGTAAATGCCTCGATCGGATCCGAACGGTGCCTGGCCGCGATGCCCAGCAGCGCACAACTATCAAGTCCGCCGCTGAGGTAACAGCCCACTGGCACGTCGGCCCGTAGTCGAATGCGCACGGCTTCGTCGAGCGTGCTGCGCATTTGCTCGATATGCTCCTCGTCGCTCCGCTGGGGCTGCGGCTGGTCGATGCGGGGATAATCGAAATCCCAGTAGCGCACGATTTGCGTGTGTTGCTGCGTTGCCAGCAAATAGCAGCCGGGTGGCACCTGCCGCACGCCTGCGAACAACGACCGATCCTGGTCGAAATAGACGTGGGAAAGCTGAAAGAACGACTCATGATCCCAGCGGGCCGGCACGCCAGCGGCAAACAGGGCCTTGGCCTCGGAAGCCAGGAACAAAGTATCGCCGACCTGCGCGTAATACAGCGGCTTGACGCCGAATCGGTCGCGGACGGCCATCAACGTGCCGTTTGCTTCGTCCCACAGCACGACGGCAAACTCGCCGCGCAACTGCTGAAGAGCCTGTGAGCCGTAATCCTCGTACAAGTGCAGAACGATTTCGCTATCCGAATGCGTGCGCAGATTGTGGCCGCGAGCTACCAATTCTCGCTGAATCCGCTCGTAATCGTAGAACTCGCCATTGACGATCACGTGCAGCCGTTCGTCTTCGCTGGCAATCGGCTGATCTCCGCCGACCAGGTCGATGATGCTCAGCCGCGTATGCCCGAGCGCGACGCGACCGTGCGGCGCAACCCAATGACGTTGGCCGTCGGGCCCGCGATGGACAAGCGTTTGCATGCCGCGACGCAGGGCCTCGACCGAGACCGGATCGCGCCGCGAGAACATGGCCACGATACCGCACATATCCGCCTGACCTTTCCGCTGGCTGTGGGAACTTTAAGTACGGTCGCCGCGACCCTTTGGATGTCCCTTTTCGAGTTGATCGCAGGGCGGCAGGAACGTCAAGCGTGTCTGTCTGCCGCACCGTCGACACGATCCGTTACCGTCGAGGCCATTCGTTATTGCTCTATGGCGGCCTTGCGGATGTCGCGGGGCGCCAGCAGGAGCGCGACCAGCACCAGTACACAACCAACGATCAAATAGATGAGTGCTGTCGATGCGATGACGGCCCCCATTGTCATACCGCGCTCGGTCACGGCCCATCCCAGGCTGTAAGAACCGAGACCGCCACCAAACCACCCAACCATATTCATGACACCCACGGCTGAACCTCGCCGCGCCGGCGGTATCACGTCGTAGAGCGACGCCCAAATATTGGCGTCGTACAATCCCTTAAAGAATCCGAAGAAGCTCATGCCGACCATGAGAATGGAAAGCTCGCTTGTCGATCCGCACAGGTAAATGAACGGCGTGCCCAGCAGCAACCCCAGCGACTGCACGCCGATTCTGGCACCCGGACGTCCGTGGCTCCAGCGATCGGCAAGCGTCCCCCCGACAATAGAGCCCAGCATACTACCCACCTGGATAAAGACCGTGGCTCCAACTCCAGCAGCCGCCAGGCTCTGCTTGAAATCCTTCGCCAAGAACGTAGGCATCCAGGTCAAGAACACCAGGCCCACAAAATTGGCGCCAAAGAAGGCCACCATCAGCATGATCGCCGTGGGATTCCGCAGCAGGCCCGCCAAAAATGTCGACCACGGCATGGTGGCCGGCGGATGTAGGGCGTCGGCACCACCGCTTTCAGCGCGCTCGGCCTCATTGCGCTGCGGTTCGCGGATAAAAACCGTCAGCACCAGACCGAGCACAACCCCCGCCACGGCCAACACTACAAATGACGACCACCAGCCGTAGGTCTGCCCCATCCAACCGGCCAGGGCGCCACCGCCGATCGTGCCGGCGTAGACACTAGTTTGATGAATACTCATCGCGCGCGAGCGCGTGCGTTTGCTGTGATAGTCGCTTACCAGCGACATTGATGCCGGAAAGTAAAACGTCTCACCTAAACCTTCCGAGGCTCTCACGAGGACGAAATGCCAAACCTTGGTGCAAAGTGACGTAAAGCCGGTGACGATGCTCCAGACGTACAAGCCGCCGAGTATCACGAGCTTGCGCGGAAAGCGATCTCCGACCTGTCCGGCAAATGGCGCAGTGATCGCATAGACCAATGTAAAGGCCGATCCGATTCTCCCAAGTTGCTCCTCGGTAAAGCCGTATTCCGCCTCGAGCAGCGGAAAAATCGAAAAGATCGCCTGCCTGTCTGCGTAGTTAAAGAAGCAGATAAACCACAGCATGGCCACGACCGCCCACTTGTATCTGCCCGAGGGCGCTGCGGCGCGGGCGTCGTTTGCGGACTGCTTCACAGTTTTGATCTTTCTGGGGCGGGGCTGGCTGGGTTGCGACTACTGGCAAAGAGCCCCAATAGTAGAGCAACGGTCAAGCGAATGCCACCGGCGCAGCTCACCTGCTGATGTCGCCAGGACAATCGCCCGATATTCGGACCCACCGCCTCGCCAACGTACCCGGCGGCTCAATCCAAGAATCGGTGGTAGCGGCCCATCCAATAAGGCAGCAGGATGAATGTCCCGTCGTCGCGCCCCCGGCCGCCATTGCCGCCATCGAGGGTATACGGGTCGCCATTCCATTTCATTACGCGTCGCTCCGCAATTGGCAATACCGTATCGCCGGCCGGATGGCCGGCACGGTTTACCAGGGAAATGACGATGTCGCGCCGATCGCTATTTTTTACGACCCATTCGGTCGTATCCTGCGGCACGTCACGAAACCATTCTATGCACGCGGCCAGATCATATTCCTGCGGATCGACCAGGGCGGCGTCAGGACGCTTCGCTGGATCGGTCCATTTGTTCGCCTGTAAGCCGGCCGCGTAGATGAAGTTGAAAAACGGGCTATGTTCCGGACGTTCGATGTGCCATGTGCGCCGGATACTAGCCATATAATATTTGCGCAACAGCGGGTCGCGCTCAGCGATCACCAGCGGGTAATAGGCCACGAATGCCAATTCGTCGTCACTGTGGTTGACGCGGTCAGGCGGCCAGACGTTTTTCTGCAGCACGGTATTGGTCGCGTAGCTGTGCTTGTCGATCAATTCCTTGGCGACCTGCGCGTAACGAGGGTTGCCCGTCAGCCGTTCTGCTACTTTCAGGTGCGAAAGCAACTCGAGCGAGTTGAGCCCGCGGTCGCCCAATCGCCGCAGATCGTGGTTCAAGCTTTCCGGCGCCCAAACGCCCCATGTCGTGGGCTGGCCCGGGGGGCCGACGTAATAAAAGCCATGATCGATAATGTGGTCGGTAATGCGCGTGACGTACTCGGCGATCTCTTTCTTTTCCGCGTCGTCAGCGGCAGTATCGTAGTAAATTGAGTAGGCAAAAAAGTGGCCGTCAACCTCGTCGCTCGACGTGTCCCCCTTCCACCACCACTTGCCATCGGCCGAGCGGTGCCATTCGCCTCCATATTTTCGCGCGTCGTCGTCGATCGGCACGACGCTGCGCGCGACGAAACCGGGAATTCCAGTGATGCGCTCCAGAAACATCAGCGCTTCGAGAGAGCGGCGGGCATTTTTCTTTGCTTCCGGATCGCCCGTAGTTCCATAGCGAAAAGACTCAGCGGCCACGTAGAGGCTGGTCCACAGACCATCGTTGTCGTTTGTGTACTGCCTGTGACCGGCGTCGAGCCGGCCCGGCTCTTGGAGATGGATTTCACCGACCATTCCCCCGCGCAGATGATACTTTTGCAGAGTCTGATTTATCTCGGCCATCTTTTGTTCTAGCGTCGTCTCCTGCCGGCGCAACGTGCCCAGGCCGGCCGGTGTCTTGACGATGATTTCTCCCGAGGCAGAGACAGACAGATCTTGTACGTCGTCGTCGGGCAGCCATCGGCGGGAATGAATAACCCGCCACCGCGTTGCGCCAGCCGTCAGGTACATCAGGCCCTGTTTCGATCCGACCCACAACGTGCCGTCTGGAGCGCGAACACCGGCCGTAGGCTTGGCAAAGGGCAATGTTGGCGGCACGGTTTCCAAGTCAGATAACTCGGCAACTGTAAGGCGCTGGCCGGCCGAGGCCGGCAGGGCAGACACGGTAGGCGGCTCGGTAACCCAGGATAGGTATTTCTCGTCGTAGACGCCGCTCAGTGCCAGGCAACACAACAAGGCGTTCATCAATTCGATCTCCTTTGTGGCGAGCGCGGGCGAGGGTGGGTGGGCGGAGCGTCTGAGCGGGTAGGACGCCTCATAAGTAGCCCACGCCACTCACGGCCGCAAGAGCGGCGACCGACGGCCGCAACCCGGGTTATGAGATTTCGGACCAGGTTCTAACGGAAAGGACCGTGTCCGCGTGGCCGCAGAGGGTAAACCGTAGCCACCAAAAAAGTGGCAATTGCGTGGCTAAAGACTTATGATCGACGGCGTTGCTGGTGCGCCACCGGCGTTTGCCCGAGCGAGCGGATTGGCAACGCATTTCCCCAATCAAGTCGTGATGTCCGTGGAGGCCCGAGCCATGCGCGATCCTGCCAGCGGTTCCCAGCGGCGCGATTTTCTCAAGACGGGCTTGATGGCGGCTGCCGGCACGACGTTGCTGAACCAACGCATAGCGACGGCCGCCGCGCCGGTCGCAAAATCCATCGCATCGAGTTCCGATACGATTCCCACCCGCAAATTTGGAC